>CAXUCQ010000041.1:0-3964 GCA_964249295.1 uncultured Armatimonadales bacterium
CTCCCGGCCTGCTGTGAGGGCATCGCCGATCTCGGCTTCCGGGGCAATGAATTCGTGCCGTGGCTGGAGGCGGAGGAGTTCGCCGCCTCGACGGACGGCTTTGACCTGGTGATCGATGCCGACCCCGCGATGTACGACGGGCCGTTCCACACCGTCCGCGCGTCCGGCACGGCGTCCGTCTCCCTGTTCGCGCACTACCGGCCCGATGCCGGACGCACGACGGCTTATGAGCGGATGGCGGAAGGACTGGCGCGAATCGGCGTCGATGCCTTGAACGACTTCCCCACACTCGCCCTTCCCCCGGCGGCGTGGGACGACGCAGGCCACAAGGAAGCCGCGAGCGAAAGCAGGGACAGGGCCTTGCGCGTCGTGATTCATCCCGGCAGCAGCGCGGGTTACGCCCATAAACGGTGGCTGCCCGAAGGCTTCGCCTTTGTGGCCGATGGATTTGTTTCACGCTACGGCGCGGAGGTCGTCCTGGTCGGTGGTGCGGCGGAGAGGAACCTGGTCGACGGCATCCGCTCCCTCATGCGGCACGGCGGACGTGCCGCGGCGGCTCTCGGCGGGTCTCTGATCGGACTCGCCATGCTGCTGGAGTCGTGCGACTTGTTCCTGGGCAACGACTCCGGAGTCGGACATCTGGCCGCCGCTCTGGGGCGGCCGACGGTGACGGTCGCCGGGCCGACCGGCGCGGAATTCTGGGCGCCGCTGACGGACCGCGCCCTCGTCACCGACCCCCACGGGTGCTGTTACGACCCCGCCTCGTGCGGCGTCCGCTGTCTGCGAACCATCCGCGGCTGCGAGGTCCTGGGGGCGGCGGAGGCGCTGCTGTCCGCCAGCACCAAGCGCAACACCCTGCCCTGTCTCGACCCGATCCGGGTCGCGGCAGACCTGGAAGTCACCCCCGCTGGTGACGACTCACTCGTCCTGCGAAGCCGCCTCTGGAACATGCCGATGACGATCCAGAGGGGCAGGCAGTACGTGTTCGATGTCCTGCAGGCCATCGACACCTACGGCTCTTACCGGCGCGTCCGGCAGGAGTACCCCGACGCCGACCCGCTGCTGGAGCAGTGCTTCCGACACGCCCTGCTTCAGCCGGACTGTCAGTCCGTTTCGTCCCTGCAACACCCACCCATCAAGGAGAACGCCCGCCATGCCGAACAAGCCCGAAGATAGCGCCCCCGGCACCATCAGCAGACGCCAGTTCCTAGACGTCCTTTCCAAGACCGTCATTACGACCACGGCGTTCTGTCTGGTGGCCATGTCGGACGGAGCCGCCGAAGCCAAGGCCGTCCACCATCCCAACCACGGGCATGGGCCTGGACATGGCCCCAATCCGTATGCGCCGTACAACCCGTATCGCCCCTACTGTGGTCCAAATCCGTACCATCCGTACAACCCATACCAGCCGTACTGCGGGCCGAATCCGTATGCGCCTTACGGTCACGGTAATCCGCCCCCGCCCGGCGGCCCCGGCAACCCGCATCCGCCTTATAACCCACACAATCCTTATAAGGTCTACTGAAGCCTGCCTCCGTCTTGGATGACCGCCTCCAGCCCCCGGTTTATGGACAGGGGGCTGTTTTTCCGTCAAAACTGCCTTCAAGACACGGCTCAGGCGCCCGATGCAGTTCCGGGTATACTGACTCCGCCATGACCTTCGCTTTCTGGTATCAGGCCGCCGTTGCTCTTTTCGCCTTGGGCCTTACCGGGACCGCCGTGCTTAACTTCCTGACGTTCCGCAAGCCGAGGGCGTTGGTCGCCACAGGCGGCGATACGGCCCTGCCGCTGGTCTCCATCCTCGTTCCGGCCCGCGACGAGGAAGACAACATCGAAGCCTGTCTCCGCTCACTTCTCGCGCTGAACTACCCGAACTTCGAGGTGATCGCGCTGGACGATCATTCGGCGGACGGGACCTATGAAATCCTCTGTCGTCTGCGCGATCAGGACCACCGGCTGCGCGTGCTGGTCGGCGCCGAGCTGCCCGCCGGGTGGTACGGCAAGCCGCACGCCTGCTGGCAGATGGCCCAGGCGGCGCGGGGCGAGTTTCTGCTCTTGACGGACGCCGACTGTGTCTTCGCCCCGGATGCCGTCTTGTTGGCCCTCAGCGCCATGCGGATCCACCGCGCCGACCTCGTCTCTCTTGTGCCAGATCTTCAGTGCGAAGGCTTTTGGGAGCGCCTGCTGATCCCGCTGCAATACTTCATCATTTTCGCCTTCCTGCCGACACCGCTGATACGCGGGTCGCGCCACGCGTGGTTTGCCGCCGCCAACGGCGCTTTCTTGTTTCTGACACGCGAGACGTATTTCGCCGTGGATGGACACCGCGCGGTCCGGCAGGAGTTGGCCGAGGACGTCAAGTTCGCGCAGCACGTCAAGCGCGAGGGCAGGTCGCTCTGGTACGGCGACGGTTCGCGCACCTACGCCGTGCGGATGTATCACGGCCTGCACGAGATATGGGCGGGCTTCAGCAAGAACCTATTCCACGCCTTTTCGTGCAACCTGCCGCTGCTGACGGCCGTCCTCGCCGTGCTGCTCTGCGTCCTAGTCCTGCCGCCATTCTCAGCACTCTGGGGCTGGTACCGCGGTCGCGCGTGGACATGGCTACCCGTGACCGCGTTTCTCAGTCTGGCGGCGGTCCGACTCGGGCTGACCGCTCGGTTCGGACGTGATAGTTCGGCCTTTTGCTTCCTGAATCCACTCGCCTGGGCGACTGTGATCGCGATCGCCGTGAACTCAGCATACCGGAGCCTGTCTGGGCGCGGCACGGAATGGAAGGGCCGCGTCTACCGCTCCGATACATAGGATGGTAAGTATGCTCTCTTGCCATAGTTATCGAAGCGTGCGGGTAGATTGGACTGATTCCAGGCATTCAATTGTGCCACAATCAAGGAGAACACCCAATGGCTGAAGACGCTCGTGCAAGACTGCTGCGGTATCTGAGCGACGCCCATGCGGCAGAGGAAGGCGGGATGTCGTCCCTCCGGGACATCGCGGCGGAGGCCAACGACCCGGACGTCCGGATGGCGGCGACGGAACACCTGCAAGTCACGCAGTCCCAGGCGGATCGGCTGGAAGCCCGCATCCATGCCCTTGGCGCCGATAAAGTCTCGGGCAAGAGTCTGGTCAACACGATCATCGGCAAGGGCAGCGACCTGCTCAACATCTTCCATGACCAGGAAGACAAACAGACTCAGGACATCATCAAGGCTTACGCGCTCGAAAACTTTGAGGTCGGGATGTACACGTCGCTGAAAGCCTATGCCAACGGGATCGGGGACGCCGAGACGGCACAACTTGCCGACACCCTTCTCCATGAGGAGCAACTGTCCGGCGAGCGCTTCCTACGGCTAATCCCTCAGGTCGCGGTGTCCGCCATCACGAAAACCACCGACAGCGGCGTCAAGGCCGCCGACGTTTAGGCGCCTCGAGAAAGCAGGACAACCATGCCCGAGACATCCAAAGAACGCCTCCTGCGCTACCTGAACGACGCTCATGCGGCGTCGCAGGGCGAGACGACGGCGCTGCAGGACGTGACAAACCAGGCCCTCGACAACGACCTCGCCGCCGCGACGCAGCAGCACCTGGAGGTCGCAAAGTCCCACATGGCGCTGTTGGAAGAACGGATCTAGGCCCTCGGAGGCAAGACGGTGGGTGCCAAAGGCTTCCTCAACCAAGTGATCGCCAAGGGCAGCAACTTCGCCAATGCCTTTCATGACGATCAGGACAAGCAGACACAAGACCTGATCAAGTTGTTCGCGCTGGAAAAGTTCGGCGTCGGGATGTACACGTCGCTCCAGGCGTTCGCCCAAGCCGTCGGGGACGACCAGACGGCGCAGATCGCCGCAACGCTTCGGAGGGACGAGGAACAAGCCGCCGAGCTGTTCGGGAGATTAATTCCCCAACTCGCCGTCGCCTCCATCAACAAGACCAGCGACGTGACGGTGAACAAGACCGAGTAGCG
>CAXUCQ010000041.1:3974-13073 GCA_964249295.1 uncultured Armatimonadales bacterium
GGGGCGCGCCCCCCCCCCCCCCCCCGCGCCGCAGAGCGTCCCGCGTTTGGGTATAATTTCCCGGACGCTCCCGAAAGGAACATGAACACTTGAGACCACGACTAGCAGGCTTGCTGCTTCCTTTCCTGGCCGCGACCGCCCTGATTGGGGATCCCACCGTAGGACACTCGCAGGGGCCGTCCCAGATCAACGCCCCTGCCGGCCTCAACCTTTCCCCGGCGCAGCAGGCTCGCGCGAAGGCCCGCCAGCAGCAGTTCGTCAAAGATGCAACGGCTCTGCAGGCAGACAAGACCCTGACGCCTGCCCAGAAGTCGGCTAAGACGAGGGCGCTTTTCCAGTCGCGGGACACGGACATGCTGGCTATTCTGACGCCCCATCAGCGCGCCCAAGTTATGGCCCAGCGGGCGGCCCAGATGAAGGCGTATCAGGCCCGGCGTCAAGCCGCCCTCACCTTTCAGAATGCACACAAAGCCGAAATCACTCAGGGCCAGGCACTCGCCAAGAAACTCACCACCTCTCTGACTCCCGCTCAAAGGACCCAAATCCAAGCTGTCCGTCAGCAGTTCACGACCAGCGCGGGTCCGCGCATGAACCAGGTCATGTCGAACAGCGCCCTGACGCCGCAGGCCAGACAGCAGCAGGTCATGGGAATCGCGCGTGAGATCGATCCGAAGATCGAAGCGATTTTGACGCCGCCTCAGAGAGCGGACTACGAAAAGATGGTCCGGCTGCAGAAGCAGCTTGCGACACAGGCGATGTCGCAGATCGGCAGATAGGTCGGGCCGGACTCGCGGGAGCAACGTTTATGGAATACCGCCCGCTCGGACGCATCGGGGTTCAGGTCAGCCAGCTTTGCCTCGGCTGCATGAACTTCGGCGACGATGCCGACGAAGAAAACTCTATCCGTATCATCCACCAGGCCCTAGACGCCGGTGTCAACTTTCTGGACACGGCGGATGTTTATAGCCGTGGCCGCAGTGAGATTGTCACCGGCAAGGCTCTTGCCGGTGGCGGGCGGCGTGACCGGGTGTTCCTCGCCACCAAGGTCTTTAACAAAATGGATGACCAGGACCCAAATGCCTGGGGCAGCCATCGCCACCACATCATGAAGGGCTGTGAAGACAGCCTGCGGCGGCTCGGCACCGATCACATCGACCTGTACCAGATGCACCGTCCGCAACCATCCGTTCCCATCGATGAGACACTGCGGGCTTTGGACGACCTGGTCCGTCAGGGGAAAGTCCGCTACATAGGTGCAAGCACGTTCGGGGCTTGGCAGCTCGTCGAGTCGCTCTGGGCGGCCAAGGAACTACGGCTGAACCGCTTCGTCTGCGAGCAGCCTCCTTACAACCTGCTCGACCGCCGCATTGAGCGCGAGCTGCTGCCGATGTGCCGGACCTACGGCTTCGGCGTCATCCCGTGGGCGCCGATCGCCGGTGGGCTTCTGTCCGGGAAGTACCGGCTCGGGCAGAAACGGCCCGACGGTGCGCGGTATGAAAAGGGCGCGTTCAACAACCGTGACAACGACACCGCCCTCGCCGCCGTCGAGAGGTTTCTGACGTTCTGTGATCAGCGCCACGTCGCCCCGGCGCAGTTCGCGCTGGCCTGGTGTCTCCGCCAGCCCGGTGTGACCAGCCCGATCATCGGCCCCCGCACGATTGAACAGTTGGAAGACTATTTCAAGGCACAGGAGATCGTCGTCACGGAAGACGACTGTGAGCGGATCGACGCGATGTTCCCGCCCGGAACCCACGTCAGCAATTATTACAGCGCCGATTTCGGCCCGAATGCGCGCTGGCAGTAGGCTTCAGAGGCCGTAAGCCTCGTTGAGTCGCCGCAGGTAATCGACAAGTTCGGCGACCTCATCGGGCAGCGGCGCGTGGAACTGGAGACGCTTGCCGGTCCGGGGATGGTCGAAGCTCAGGGAATGGGCGTGCAGGGCCTGTCCGCGGAGGCGGCCCAGGAGTTGGTTCAGCGTCTGCAACGGGACGCCGCGCAGCAGATCGGCGCTGACCTTCCGCTGACCGCCGTAAGTGGCGTCGCCGACGACAGGGTAGCCGGCAAAGGCCATGTGAACACGGATTTGGTGCGTCCTCCCCGTTTGCAGAATCGCCTCGATCCAGGAAAAGTCCAATAGGTGTTCGAGCAAGCGGGCCTCCGTCACGGCGGAGCGCGCGCTGTTCACCAGCCCCGTCGCCATCTGCCGCCCCGGCATGACGATGTCTTCCGCGACGGTCATGCGCTTGCGGTCGACAGGGTGGCGGGCGATGGGCGCGTCGATGACGGCGTGTTTGAAGGGGATGCGCCCGAGCAGCAGAGCATTGTACTTGCGGACGGCGGTCCGGGCCTGAATCTGTTTGCTCAGACTCGCGTGGGCCAGATCGTTTTTGGCGACGACCAGCAGGCCGGAGGTGTCTTTGTCCAGCCGATGCACGATGCCCGGCCGCAGGGCGCCGCCGATGCCGGACAGGTCCGTGCAGTGGGCGAGCAGCGCATTGACGAGCGTTCCCGTCTCCGCACCCGGCGCGGGATGGACGACGAGGCCTTTGGGCTTGTTGATGACGAGGAGATCGGCGTCTTCATAGATGATGTCGAGCGGGATCGACTCGGGCAAGGCATTCTCGAGAGGACGGGCGTCGGGGACTTCGACCGCGATCTCGTCCCCGAACCGCGTCCGGTAGTTGGACTTGACGCCTTGGCCGTTGATGGTCACGGCGTGGGTACCGATCAGCCGCTGGAGGCGCGCGCGGGAGAGGTGCGGCAGACGGTCCGCGAGGAACACATCCAGCCGTATGTTTTCTTCACCCTCCACGACCTGCAGTGTTTCCATGAATCTCCAATCGTTCTGTGGGCGTCACAGCCCTGCGGTCTGCAGTCTCGGCTTGCCGGACGCGCGCGTTTCACGCCGCTGCAGCCAGACAAGCGCGCCCGAGGCGACCAGGGCCATCGTGATGCAGAGCCACTGCACGTCGGTCAGTCCGAGGGCGACGACGGTCGAGGTCACGTCGGCCCGCCAGATCTCCATGATGAAGCGCTCGATGGCCGAGAAGAGTATGTACAGGAACCCGATCTGGCCGGCGAACTTTTGCCGCCGCTCCGCCCAGACGAGGATGCCGAAGAACAGCAGGCTGAGGGCCGTCGAATACAACTGCGTCGGGTGACTCGGCGGCGTCAGGATGCCGTCGTCATGGAACCGGACGCCCCAGGGCAGATTGGTCGGGGCGCCGTAGCAACAGCCGTTGAAGAAACAGCCGACCCGTCCGACGGCGTAGCCGAGCATTGCCGAGGGGGCGATCAGGTCGCCGAGGACGAGAAACGGGACGCGGCGGCGGACGCTGAACAGGAACAGCGCGACGAGGACGCCGATCAGCCCGCCGTGGAAGGACAGGCCGCCGTTCCAGACTTTGAAGATGTCGGCGAGATTTCCCCGGTACTCACTCCAATCGACGGCGACGAACAGCAGGCGCGCGCCGATGACGATGCCGGCGACGATCCAGATCGTCACATCCAGCACGTCTTCGGGCGAGAGCGGATAGGCCGGGTCGGCAGCCTGGCGGCGCTGGGCGGCTCCGTAGGCCCGCCAGACGCTCAGCACGATGGCGAGCATCAGCAGGACGCCGTAGGAATGGACGCCGTAGGAGCCGATGTGGAACAAGATCGGACGCATAGTCACACTTTCCGTCGGAACCGGACACAACGCGGCGGCCGCTCAGACATCTTCCTTTACGCGCAATGGGGGCGCTTTGTCACCGGCGGGCTGGCGCCAGAAGTAAACAGCAAGCAGAGCGACCCCGACACAGATGGCGCTGTCGGCGACGTTGAAGATGGGCCAGTAGTGCGGGCCGACGTGGACGCCGAGGAAGTCGACGACGTAGTGCAGGCGCACCCGGTCCAGCAGGTTCCCCACGGAGCCGCCGAGCGGCAGCGCGAGCGCGACGGACAGCAGCGCGGGCATAGGCGAGCGGGCGCGGAACGTGTATACGACGATCGCGCCTGCGGCGATCAGCGCGGCCAATGCCAGAAGCCCCGTTCCCGACGGCAGGATGCCGAAGGCTCCCCCTGTGTTGTTGACATAGACCAGACTAAAGAATCCGGGAATCAGCACGCGGCTGTAGTCACCGTCGCCGCCATGCCAGGTTGGGTAGACCTGCAGCACCCATTGCTTTGTCAATTGATCGGCGACGAACACCAGCAAGGCGAGCAGGTAAAACACGGGGCGCTTCAAACGGAGTCTTCTTGCTCGACGGTCGTCAGGGCATACGGCAGGGCCTCCAGGCGCTCGATGGGGATGAGGACGCCGTCGATGTCCGATAGGCCGTAGGTGCCTTCATCCATCTTCTGCAGCGCTCGCTCGATCTTGCCCAGGATGCGGCCCATGTTGTCCGTGGCCGCCATCATGCGTTCGCGGTCGAACAGGTTGGACGCCTCATCGGCGGGGTCGTTGGGGTCGACGTCGGACAACTCCCCCGACTCCTGCTCCTCGCTGTCGCTCGCCTCCTCGCCGCGATAATCCGCGCGCTCGGCTTCGATCCGCGCTCTTTCATCAAGAAGCATCTTTTTGAACTCGGCGAGCTGCTCGCCGGTCAGATGTGATTGGGCCATGAATTTCCTTTCAGTACGTCGTCACGGCATCAGGCGACGGGCGGCGACTTCGCCGCCGTCGGTCTTGACCCAGGCGCGGGTGCAGCCGAGGGCGCAGGCGGCCGCCGGGTCGTCGCCGCCGTCGGCCACCGAGACCCAGCAGCGGGCGCACTTGACGCCGGGCGCGGGGCCGTGGTTGACGACTTCGAGGCCGGACGCGCGGCCCTGCTCCAGCCGGATCTGGGAGACCAGGAACAGCGCCGGGAGCTGCGCCAGATACGCGCTGAGCGCGGCGAATGCCTGCTCGTCGGCGATCAGCGTCACGGACGACTCGAGACGCTTTTTGGCGCCTTCCAAGGCTTTGTTGACCTGATCGCGGGCCTGCAGGATCGGCTCGTAGCGGCGCTCCAGCGCGGGGTCGCGCAGCGCCGGGTGGTCGGTCGGCATGGCCGCCAGTTCCACCGAGAGCGGCTTATCCGGCAGGCGCAGTTTCTGCCAGACTTCTTCCGCCGTGAACGACAGGATCGGCGCGAGCAGGCGGACCAGGCTGGAAACGATCTCGGACAGGGTCGTCTGCGCGGCGCGGCGCGTGCGCGAATCCGCGCCGAAGGCGTAGAGCCGGTCTTTCAGCACGTCCAGGTAGAACGCGCTCAGGTCATTCGTGCAGAACGTCAGAACGGTCTGCACGACGCGGGGGAAGTCGTACACTTCGTAGGCCGCCGCGCACTGGCGCACGGTCTCGTTCATCCGGTGCAAGGCCCAGCGGTCGAGTTCGTCCAGTTGATCGTGGCCGACGGCGTTTGTAACAGGATCGAAGTCGTAGAGGTTCCCCAGCATGTACTTGAGCGTGTTGCGCAGAGTCCGGTAGTTGACCGAGACCTGGTCCAGAATCTTGTCGCCGACCTTGACGTCGTTGAAGTAGTCGGACGCGCAGACCCAGAGGCGCAGGACATCGGCGCCGTACTTGTCGCAGACGACGGCGGGCGAGACGCCGTTCATCTGGGACTTGGACATCTTTTCGCCCTTCTCGTTGAGCGTCCAGCCGTTGGTGACGACCTGGCGGTAGGGCGCATGGCCCCGAGTGGCGACGCCGATCATCAGGGACGAGTTGAACCAGCCTCGATGCTGGTCGCCCCCTTCGAGGTAGACGTCGGCGGGGTAGCTCAGGCCGGGCCATTGTTCCAGGACGGTGCGGCAGGTCGAGCCGGAGTCGAACCAGACGTCGAAGATGTCGGTTTCTTTGGTGAACTCCGTTTCGCCCGTCTGGGGATGCCTGAACACGGCGGGCAGAATGTCTTTGGGGTCGGCGTCGAACCAGGCGTCGGTGCCGTGCTCTTTGACGAACGCGGCCACGCGGCGGACGCTTTCGGGCGTGAGCAGCGGCGACCCGGAGGGCTGGGCGTAGAAGACGGGGATGCCGACGCCCCAGGCGCGCTGCCGCGAGATGCACCAGTCGGGCCGCCCGGCGACCATCGCCGTGATGCGGTGCTTGGACTCCTCGGGGAACCAGCGGACCTTGTCGATCTCGCGCAGGCACTTTTCGCGGTGGCCCGCGTGGTCGATGCTCATGAACCATTGCACCGTGGCGCGGTAAACGAGCGGGTCGTGCGAGCGCCAGCCGTGTGGGTAGGAGTGGAAAATAGACTCGCGCGCCAGCAGCGCGCCGGCCTCGGTGAGACGCTCCAAGACCTTTTCCTGGCCCGCGCCGGGCTGCCAGGATTGCGATTTCTGGTCATACGCCATCGCGGGCAAACCCGCGAAGTCGGGGCCGGCGTCGGCGTTGAAGAGGCCATCTCCTGTGAGCACCTGGAGCGTGGGCAGGTTGTACTTCTGGCCGGTCAGGAAGTCGTCTTTGCCGTGGCCGGGCGCGGTGTGGACGACGCCGGTCCCGTCCGTGGTGGTGACGTAATCGGCCAGGACGACCGGCGAAACACGGTCAAACAGCGGGTGTTCGAAGAGCAGGCTTTCCAGGGCGCGTCCGGGGACGGTCCTGACGACTCGCCACCCGGCCCAGTTCGCGGCGGCCATGGTCGCGCCGATGCGGTCGGCGGCCATGAGGTAGCGACGGCCCTCGTACTCGACGACGGCGTACTCGATGTCCGGGCCGACGGCCACGGCGACGTTGGCGGGGATGGTCCAAGGCGTCGTGGTCCAGATGACCGTGTAGCAGCGGTCTCGATCGATGTCCTCGCCGAAGACGCCGTCGGGGTCGGTCCGCAACCCGAAGCGGACATAGATGGACGGGTCGGTGCGGTCGGCGTACTCGATCTCGGCGTCGGCGAGGGCCGTCTCGTCCACCAGTGACCAGTAGACGGGGCGCAGGCCGCGGTAGATGAAGCCGCGCTCGACCAGTTCGGCGAAGACTTCCAATTCTTTGGACGCCATCTCCGCCGTCATGGTCAGGTACGGGTGTCCCCAATTGCCGCGCACGCCCAGACGCTTGAACTGTCCGCGCTGCACGGCGTACCAGTGCTCGGCGACTTCGCGGCAGCGCCGGCGGATCTCGGCCCTCGTCGGCTTGAGGCCCTTCTGCCGGAACTCCTTCGCGACCAAGACCTCGATGGGCAGGCCGTTGTTGTCCCAGCCGGGGACGTAGGGCGATCTGCGGCCCTGCATGGACCGATATTTGACCGTCACATCCTTCAGGATTTTGTTGAAGGCGTGACCGATATGGATGTCGCCGTTGGAGAACGGCGGGCCGTCGTGCAGAATGAACGTCCCCGCCTCTGTCGTCTGCAGCGACTGCTCATAAATGCGGTTGTCGCGCCAGAAGTCGAGCGTCAGCGGCTCGCGCCTGGGCAGCCCGGCGCGCTGGGGGATGCTGTCCGGGTTGGTGTCCAGGCCGTTGGGGTTCTTGACGTCGGGCTTGGGGACGTTGAGCGTTGCGCGGTAGTCAGGCAGTTCGGCCTTGGGTGGTTCGGGTGATTCGGTCATGGGGTTCTCTCAGTTCGTTTTTGCAAAAAACAGATTCGCGCAGAGCCGGGCTTAGGCGACGCCAGCCGCTACGCGGGTATTGAGAGGGTCCCAATCATGCGACGCAGAGGGGTGAGATGCCTCCGCGCCGGGTTCACCTGTGAGTTGTTTGTTCGTTTTCGCATTTTTTGTGCAGGCCGTAAGACCCCCTATCCGGCTTCGCCACCTTTCCCCCACAGGGCTGGGAGAAAGGCTGGTGGCAGGGCTGGTACGGTTTAGGGTCTGGTGGTCGTTGTGACGCCACCGACTTGTTTCGGTGAGGTCAGCAAGACCGGGGCGCCGACGGCGCGTTGATGGCCCTGGGCGTCGATGCTGACCGGCTGTTTGTAGACGTTGCCTGCGCGGTCGAGGTTGACCTTGCCGGGGAACGTGGTGCAGACGGCGATCAGTGGGCCATGGTCGTGAAACCAGTACGTCACCTTGCCCGACGGCGAGACTTCGCGTGTTGTTTCCGACGGCTGAACCGTCGTCGGCGGGATCGCCACGCGCGTTCCTTTCGGGGCGGGCGCGGGACGGCTCGCTGCCAGGTTGATCGGCGCGTCCGCCGGGGCGGGCAGAGACAAAAAGGCCGCTCCTCCGAGCATGAGGACCACCGCGACAGAAAATCGTAGGCGTCGGCGCATCATGTTTCTCAAATCTTGCCGTGCTCTTTGGCCGAGGCCAGGAAGTCGTCGAGCGCGTCCTGCCAGGGGCGCAGGGTGTCGCGGCCCTGGAGTTCCAGCGCATAGTGGCGCATCACGCTGTACCGGGGCCGCTTGGTCGGGGAGCCGAACATCCGGGCGTACTCGTCGGAAGAGATGTCGCGGACCGGCACATGGTCCTGCCCGGTCTTCTGCAGGATGGCGCGGGCGAAGTCGGCCCAACTCGTCTCGCCGGTGTTGCTGGCGTGATACACGCCGTACAGCGGCGTTTGAACAATGGTCAGGATGGCGTTGACGAGATCGACGGTGTACATCGGCGTCCCGATCTGGTCGCCGACGATGGGCAGTTCGGGCTTGGTCTTCGCCAGGTTGCAGATGGTGTACGGGAAGTTCTTGCCGTGGACGCCGTAGAGCCAACTGGTGCGGACGATGTAGGTCCGGCGACACGCCTGGCGGGCCAGGTTTTCGCCGGCCAGTTTGGACGCGCCGTAGTGACTGAGGGGGTTGGGCGCGTCGAACTCCGTGTAGGGCGTTCCTTTCTCGCCGTCGAAGACGAAGTCGGTGGAGATGGCGACGAGGGCCGCCCCACCCTCTTCCGCCGCCGCCGCGACGTTCCAGGTGCCGAGCGCGTTGACTTTGTAGGCCGTGTCCGGGTCACGCTCGCAGCCGTCGACGTTGGTGTAGGCCGCCGGGTGCAGGACAAGGTCGGGGCGCACGTCCCGAACGGCGTCACGGATGGCGCCGAAGTCGGTGATGTCCACGGAATGGATGTCGCCGGTCGCCGCCGGGCCGATGTCGGTGGCGACGACGTCCCAGCCCTGTTCGCCGAAGATGCGGCGGGCGTCGGTGCCGAACATCCCCGCCGCTCCTGTGATCAAGACGCGCATGGTGGTCTATTATACTG
>CAXUCQ010000042.1:0-12942 GCA_964249295.1 uncultured Armatimonadales bacterium
ACACGGGACGTTCCGGCGCGCACACGGTCGAAGTCGAGGGTGTCGGGCGCGAGCAGAACGTCGGGCTGCATGGTGCCGGTCATCTCCAGCGTGGCCGCGGGCGCAGGCCGCCCCACGACGTAGACCCACACGGATCGGCGAATCGGGCCGGCCGGCATGTGCGTGGGGTCGACGATCACACGGACCCGCGCTTCCTGTCCGGCGGCGATGGTCGGCGGCGCCGGCTGTCCGGTCGCGTCCACGAGGGAGGCGCGGGTGCAACTGCAAGACGTCTGCATGTGATCCACCGTCACGGGTGAGCGGCCATCGTTGCGCAGCAGAAAGACATGGGTCAGCAAGGCCTTCTGCATGTTCCTCGCCTGGCCGAAGTCGTAGCCGGCCCGGTCAGACTGGAAGGAGCGGCCGGCGCCGACGGAGGAAGCCATCAGGTGCGGCACGGCCGCGCCCGTCCCGGACGCAGAAGGCTGGGGCATCGGAGCGGCCCGTAAGGGGACTACGCCGACCGCGAAGATGAGGCCGCAAGCCAGTGCGCGCCGGGGGCGGGCAAAGGCCTGCCGCGTGGAAGAAGCCCACTGCGGGGCATGGGTGAGAGTGTCGGGCATCAGCAGCACGGGCAATCTCCAATTCTTATTCGTTGGCCGTCAGGCGTGGATGTAGTAGACGACGCTGCTTCTCCGCAGCAGCGATCGCACTTCCGCAGGGACCAGCATCTGGGCCTGCTGTTCCCGGTAACCGGCCTGCGCCGCCGCATACGCCGCGTCCTCCGCTTTCGGGTGGTCCGCCGACGTACTCAGGGCCTGGAGCAGATAGTAGGCGTCGATGGCTTTCACGGGCTGCGCCGTGAGCTGTCCGCTGCGCAACGGCAGCCCGGCGTCCAGCACATGGGTGTCCATGTCATGCATGGCGGGGTACAGGATGCCGAGGTCGCCCCGTTTCGCCTTGGGTTCCCCCTCGGTGCAGCATGCCGCGAGACTGCCGAAGTCGGCCCCGCGCCGCAGGCGGGCCTGGATGCCCTGGATGAGAGTCAGCGCTTCCGGCTCGCTGCGGACGTCGGCGTCCACGGCGGCGGGGGGGCCTGGCCGCCGGAAGGCGATCTGGATCGCCCGGCAGTGCGTCATGCCGACAGGCGGGACCCGATCTTCGACGAGGCGGACGCGCTCCATGTCCTGGCGAAAATCGTCCCTCAACTCTTCCAGTGTCATATGCCGCGCCGCCAGCCCCTCGGCGACCGTGTGCGGGGCGATCAACTGGCGCAGATTCTTCATGCGCCGGTCGATCTCGGCTTCCGGGACCTGGATGTGCCGGCGTCGGCATTCCTCTTCCACCACGAAGTTCTGTGCCAGGATGTCCACCACGCGCGGTCCATCCTCCGACAGGCACTCCGCGGCGACGTCCCTCATCGGGATCGCCTCGCCGTCGACGGCGGCGGCGGCTTGCGGCAGCGGGGTCCCGGCGGGCGGGTCGCAGTCGGCGTCGGTGGCGAAGGTGATGTGCGCCGCGTCGATGAGGCCGGCGATGATCTGCGGACCGATAAACTGCGCCTGCTCCTCGACGTACCGGGATTGAGCGGCGCTGTAGGCTGGCTGCTCGCCCGGCGCGTGGTCGCGGTCGGTGCTTTCCGCCTGAAGAATCCAGAACCCCGTCGCGGTGCGGACCGGATCGGAGATGTCGCCTTTGTTCAGCACGAGGGCCGCTTTGACGACCGCCTCGTCCACGCCGTGCATCCCTGGGTAGAGCACCCCGAGGTCGGCGGACACCCCTCTCGGCTCCGCTTCCGAGTATCGGGCCGCCGACCTGCCGAAGTCTTCGCCCGCGTTCGTCTGGGACGCGATGGCATAGACCAGCGCGTGGGCGGCCGCTTCCGAGCGCGTTGTGCCGGTGAAGGTCGCCGGCGTACCCGGCGGGGCGAATCGGATCAGGATGGCGCGGCAATGCACCTTGTTCGCAGCCGGGACTTGCGCGGAGGCGAGACGGGCCATCTCGATGCTGCGCTGGAGCGCGGCCCGGACCTGCGCCATCGTCGATTTGTGCTGCGCGATCACCGTCTCGAGAGGGGCGGGGGCGACGGACCGCCGCAGCGCGTCCACCCGCGCGTCGATCTCCGCTGGGGAAACGGTGATGCCTTTGCGCTGGCAGGCCCGGTGCAGGACAACGGCCTGCACCATCTGGTCGATGATCGGCGCTCGATACCGCCGCAGGCACAGCGCCTGCACGTCACGGGTCAGGATCTGGTGTCCGTCGACTTGTGCGGCCACTCCGTCGGGCCCCTTGTCCGCGGCGAAGCGCCCGCCGACATCCGTGGCGAACAGTCCCCCGCTCCCGCCGGCCTGTTGAGGCAGGGCCGCGCCGCGCGCCGGGCGGGCGGCGGGCCATGATGCCAGCGCGCCGAGCGCCAGCAGGGCCGACACCGCTGATCGTTTCTTTACGGAACACATCTTTTCCGGTAGTCTCCTTGATGGGCCGGCCGCGCCGACACCCGGAGATGCGGCCTCTGCGGGTGTCGGCATGGCTGTGCCGCGCGGGAGCGCCCGATAAATTCCCAGGGCTGCTGGCAGCCGCCGCCGCCCCAGTTCCACAGCAGGATGCGGGCATTGTTCGCGCCGGAGCAGTTCTGCCCGTCGAGGACGTCGTGGGTGCCGTCGCTCTTGGCCTGGGCCGTCGAGATCACGTAGCGGCCGCCCGAGGTCTGGGTGATCTGCCACTGCTGGTTGGAGCCGCCCCAGTAGTCCCAGAGTTCGATGTACGTGCCGTCATTGGGGCTGCCTCCGGTGCAGTCCAGGCTGCGCCCGACGCTGCCGTCGGGGTTGATGGTGCGGATCGAGTAGTAGCCGTTGCCGAGGTTGGTGACGTTCCACCGCTGGTTGTTGGTGCCGGCGTAGGGCCAGAGCTGGATCGCGGTGCCGTTGGTGTTGCCGTTGCCGTAGCAGTCCAGGGCGTTGCCCGTCGTCGAGGCGGTGATCTCGTAGTTGCCGCTGGGCAGGGCGGGGGCGCCGTTCTCGTACTGCCGGACGTAGTCCACGTCGAAATAGCCCGTGCCTTGCGTGCTGCCGTCGGGGCCGGTGCCGGTGAAGGGCGTGCCGCTGCCCCCGACCGCCAGGTTCAGCAGGACGTACATCGTCTGGTTGTCGAACTCCCAGGTGCCGCCGCCGCCGCGCGAGAACTGGCCGGTGAAGCTGCCGTCCACATAGAACGCGACATAGCCGGGCTGCCAGTTGGCGCCGTAGGTGTGATAAGTCGTCGTCGCGCTGTTCGGGGACGTGACCAGCGTGGGATTCCAGCCGGGCATATGCAGGCTCTGGTGGTTCTGCCACTGGCCGTTGCACTCCTCGGCGATGTCGACCTCGCCGCAGGTCGGCCAGCCGACCGAGCCGATGTTGTTGCCCAGCATCCAGAACGCCGGCCAGTAGGCATCGCCGGCGTTCGGGAACTTGCAGCGCGCCTCGAAGTAGCCGTAAGGCCCGAAGGAGACGCGGCCGGCGGTCTTGAGGCGCGCGGAGTACCACACGCCGTTCGAGTACGTGGCCTTGATCTGCATCGCGGAGTCGTCCGTGCCGGTGCCGTCGACGATCTCGTGCGCGTTGTCCGCGTTGGTGGTGTAGTTCTCCAGCTCACCGTTGCCCCACCCGCCGTTGTTGCCGGTGTCGTAGGCCCAGTAGCCGCCGGGGGTGGCGGAGTGTGCGCCGTCCGAGAACTCGTCGGCCCAGACCAGCCCCATGCCGGCGGGCGCCTGGGCGCGGGAGGGATTGCTCAGGCCGCACAACAGCAGCGACGACGCTGCCATGAGGGACGTTTTCAGGACGCCGTGTCTCTTTCTACAGGACACGGCGGGGCTGCGGAATCGACGATCTGCTTGAGGATGCATGTGATGTTGATCTCCTGCCTCTGGTTCGGCAACGATTTCCGGCAGTGTGACGTGAAACGGCAGTCTTGCCTCCGTCTCGTTGAGGCGGCCTGGGCTGTCCTTCGGAACGCGACGGCCCGGACTGTGCAGCAACCCTTGCGATTACACCCCTTTCCTCGCAGAACGCCCCGGCGCTTCGACACCGTGCGCTTCCACGATGACGTCTCGTCTATGTGTGCGACGGAACGGCCATTGGCGCGTCCGCTGGCGTGTGTTGCCATTATAACAACACTACTTTATTCTGTCAAGCACGGGCCGCGAGTTCAAACCCCGTCCGCCTCGTGCCGGGCAAAAAGCCCTGAGTGAGTCCACGCCCTTCAGGACGGGACGTTCAGGCCAACTTGTCAAGAACGGGGCCGCCCGCCGCAGCGCACGACGGCAAGTTCTACGAGTGGAACGAGAGCCTCGTCTCTCTGAGCGGCCCGCGCCGTGAGACGCCGCGCGGGGCCTTAATGAAAAAGGTGCGGCACGAAGCGGGAGGCGTTGTCGGTGATGGGGCCGTCGGCTTCGCGGATGCCCATGCCGTGCGCCTGGCCGTTGATGACCCAGCTTCCGAGGACGGGACGATTGCCGTCGAAGTCGGCGGGCGGGCAGAACCGTTGGTACACGACGGGGTAGTCGCCGTACCGGCCCGGCGTGCGGGTCTCGCCCTCGGGGGTGTGGATCGTGACGTTCGCCCCCTCGCGGGAGATGATCGGCTTGACGACGTAGCGGGCCATGTCGCGCGGGCCGTCGGCATAGGCGGGCAGCAGATTGGGGTGGTCGGGGAACAGCTCCCACAGCACGGGCAGGAGGCCTTTGCAGGACAGGACGAACTTCCAGATCGGCTCGATCCACTGCACGTCACGACCGTAGCGCAGGGCGCTCGCGCCGAACTCGTCTTTCAGCAGCCACTCCCAGGGGTAGAGTTTGAAGACTGAGCGCAGGGCATGGTTCTCCAGGTCGACGAAGGCGTGGCGGGCGGTGTCCCAGCCGACGTCGCCGATCCTGATCGCCTGCGTCGGGACGCCCGCCGCTTCGGCGGTGTCGCGGAGCAAGGAGATCGTCATCCAATCTTCGGGGTCGTCGGAAGACGTGAAGTAGAGACGGTCGCCGCGCAGCGCCCCGTCGGAGCGCAGCGACTTCCAGGCGTCGACCAGTCCCTCCCAGAGCGAGTTGAACTGGTCGGCGTCGGGGAAGCGGTCTTGGAGCCAATGCCACTGCGCCACGGCCCCTTCGACCAGCGTCGTCGGCGTGTCGGCGTTGTATTCCAGCATCTTCGGCGGGCCGCTCCCGTCGTAGGCGAGGTCGAACCGGCCATAGATCGAACGCTCCCGGCGTTCCCACGACCCGCGGATGGCGTCGTGCGCCGGCCAGGGGATGCCGATGCGCGCCAGTTGATTGTTCTCGATGACGTGCCGGGCGGCGTCCAGACAGCGCGCGTGCAGTTCCTGAGTCGCGGCCTCGATGACGTCGATCTCGGCGGCGGAGAACTGGTAATAGGCAGACTCGTTCCAGTACGTCCGTCCGCCCGCGCCCGTGTGGTAGACGAGGCCCTGGGCCTCGACAGTCGCCTGCCAGTCCGCGCGCGGGGTGATGGCGATGCGCTTCATTCCCCGCC
Organism: uncultured Armatimonadales bacterium; assembly: GCA_964249295.1. Lineage (GTDB taxonomy): Bacteria > Armatimonadota > Armatimonadia > Armatimonadales > Capsulimonadaceae > CAZZVX01. The sequence goes on from CAXUCQ010000042.1 coordinate 5,502, forward strand.
GCCTCCGCCGTGGCCGCCACCGTCGCCCCCGAAGCCGCTGTGGGCGGCGCCCTCGCCGCCGAACCCGCCCCGAATGACGGTGCCGGATCGGGTGGCGATCTCGCCGTCGGCGGGCGGCGATGTCGAGAAGCCCACGGCCCGAGAGCCGACGGACGTGCCGCCGCTGCCGCCGTAGACCCAGCGCGGCTGCCGGACAGAGTTGAGACGGCCGGCGCCGTAGCCGCCTCCGTAGTAGACGCCCCCGCCGGTCCCGCCCCGGCAGGCCGAGTCGGGCAGAACGTGTCCGTCCTGGTCTACGCAGCGGGCGGTTGTGCTTGTGTCATGGGAACAGCCGTCCAGCATCGCCATCGCGGCGGTCGCCGCCGCCGCGAGCAGGGTGGTGACGATCGCCTGGGAGCGGCGTGGCTTTCTGTCGTTCATCGTGCTGCGTTTGGCCTCCTGACGGCGGAGCGGGACATTGCCGCTGTGCCGCCGTCTTTCTGTCTGACCCGGATGGCGGCGATAAGTTGCAGGGCGCGGTCATCCGTCGGCGGGCTTGGCCAGGGGCAGGAAGACCTGGAAGCGCGTGTCGCCCGGCTTCGAGGACACGCGGATGTCGCCCCTGTGGTGATCGACCACGATCTTGCGACTGGTGTCCAGCCCCAGCCCGGTGCCTTTGCCGACGCCTTTGGTGGTGAAAAACGGCTCGAACAGGCGGTTCTGGGTATCGGGCGGGATGCCGGGGCCGTCGTCGCCGATCTCGACCAGCACGCGGTCGCCTTCCAGGGCGGTGCGGAGGGTCAGCCGCCCCCGACCGTCCATGGCGTCCACGGCGTTGTCGATGAGATTGGTCCAGACCTGGTTGAGTTCGCTGCCGTAGGCGGGGATGCGCGGCAGGGCGCGGTCGAATTCGCGCGTGACCGTGACGCCGTGCCGGAGTTTGTGGCCCAGAATGGTCAGCGTGCTTTCCAGCCCTTCGTGGACGTCGATCTCCTGCTGCGGGGCCTGGTCCATGTACGAGTAGGACTTGATGGCTTTCACGAGGTCGGCGATCCGCCCTGTGCTCTGGTCGATCTCGCGCAGGAGCGCGGCGGCGGCCAGCGATTTGGTCAGCCACAGCAGCACGGCGGACAGGGCATCCTCCGAGACGTGCTCCGCCAATCGCTCCAACTGCGGCTGGTCCAGGCCGGCGTCCACGAGCGTCGGCGCGAGGTCCCAGGCGTCGTCGAAGCGCCGCGTTTCGAGCCACTCGGCCAGCGCCTCTTCCCGGTCGCTCTGCATCAGCGGGGCCAGCCGTTCGCGGGCCGCCGCGCCGTTGCGCAGCGTCTTCTCGAAGCCGATCAGGAAATCGCGCTGCTCGTGCGAGAGACACAGTCCGCCCAGGGTCAGCGTGAGCGGCTGCAGGGCTTCGAACGTCCGGCGCAGTTGGTCGGCGGCGCGGCTCGCGGCGGCGGCGGGGTTGTTGAGTTCATGGGCCAGCCCGGCGGACAGTTTGCCCAGGGCGGCCAGTTTTTCGCGCTGCTGGGTGAACGCCGCCGCGTCCGGGCGGCGCTCCGCCATGGCGGTCAGCACGAGCACGGCGACGGGCGGACAGTCGCCGAGCATCCGCTTGAACGCCTCCACGTCTACATGGATGAGGCGACAGGGCGTCAGCGCGCGGCCCGTGGCGATAGAGGGGGCGCCGGTGAACATCGAGAGCGCCCCGGTGAACTGCCGGGCATGGTGGACCGTCAGGGTCACGTCCTCCCCGGCGACCCTGCGGGTGATCTTCACGTCGCCTTCGAGAATGACGTAAAAGTCCCGTTCCGGCTCGCCTTCTTGGAACAGGACGCCGCCCGTGTCGAGTTGACGCTCCTCGCCGAAGCGCCGGAAGCATGCCAACTGCTCGTCGTTGAGTGTCGGGAACAACAGTTCTTCGTGTGTGGTGTTGGGCATTAAGATGACCGGGAGGCCCCCCGGCCCCCAATTCTGGGGGAGTCAGAGGCTGGCTTCTGCTGCCGTGCGCGCAGCATGACTCTCGTGACGCGGTTCTCCTGCTCCCCCAGAATTGGGGGCCGGGGGGCTTCCCCCTACCCCAGCGGCAGGCGCACCTGGAAGCGGGTGTCGCCGGGCTGTGAGAGAACGCGGAGGTCGCCCCCGTGCCGGTTGACGACGATGCGGTAGGACACGTCTAGACCGAGTCCCGTCCCCTGCCCCACGGGTTTGGTCGTGAAGAACGGCTCAAAGATGCGGGCCTGGATGTCCGGGGAGATGCCGGGTCCGTTGTCGCCGATCTCGACGAGGAGCCGCTCCGGCTCGCGGGACGCGCACACCCAGATTCCGCCGCCCTCAGCGACGGCGTCCAGCGCGTTGTCGATGAGGTTCGTCCAGACCTGGTTGAGTTCACTGCCGTAGGCGGGGATGCGCGGCAGATCCGGCTCGTAGCGGCGGATGATCCGGGCCTGACGCTTGCGAACCTTGTGGCCCAGGATCGTCAGCGTGTCGTCCAGGCCCGCGCAGACATCGACCCGCTGGGACTCCGCCTGGTCCAGAAACGTGTAGGACTTCATGGCGTCCACGAGGTCGGACACGCGGCGGGTGCTTTGTTCGACCTCGTCCAGCAATCCTTCGGCGCTCAGGGAGGCGTGCAGCCAGCGCAGCACGTCGGTCAAGGCTCCCGCCGGCACGCGGGCGGCGAGCGCCTCGAACCAAGCCACGTCCAGCCCGACATCGGCCAGCCCCCCGGCGACCTCCCAGGCGTCAGAAACGTCCTGTTTTTCCATGGCCGCCGCCAGTTCCTGTTCACGGTCGCTGCGGGCCAGGGCGTCGAGCGCGGCGACCTGCGGGGCGCGGGCGGCGACATCGGCTCGCAGTTCGGAGAAGAAGTTCTTGGGCAGCGTCGCCAGCGCGTGACGCCGCAGGTCGCAGTCCACGGGCTGCAGGCGCTCGACCGTGGCGCGCAACTGACTCGCCGCCCGCGTCGCGGCGGCGGCGGGGTTGTTGAGTTCGTGGGCCAACCCGGCGGCGATGGTGCCGAGCGAGGCGATGCGCTCGTGGCTCTGGGCGACGGACTCTAAAGCGACCACCCGCTTGCCCATCGTTTGCAGGACGACGCGGCGGACGCTGGGGCAGGTGGCGAGCATCTTCCAGAAGACGTCGCGGCCCAGCCCGTACAGCCGGGTCCGCGTCACGGCGTGTCCGCTGGCGACGTAGACCGTGTCCAGGAGCAGCGGCACCTCCCCGAAGAACGCGCCGGGGCCGTAGCTGGTCAGGACGACCTGCTGGTCGCCGACCTTTTTGGTGATCTGCAGTTCGCCTTCGAGGACGATCAAGAAATGCTCGACGGGGTCGCCCTCGGTCGCGGCCCGTTCCCCGGCCTGGAGCCAGAATTCGACGCCCTGTTCCAGAAAGGCAAGGCAGCCTTCCTGCTGGGCGGCGATGTCGGCGAACAGCGGCAGCAGCCGGACTTCTTCGATCATGGAGTTGCCCCCAGCGCCGCTTCTGCGATGAGTCGCGGCCTCGCCCTGCCTGTGTCGGGAGGGACGGCGACGAAAAGCATATCGCCCGCCATCAACTCATCTTTGAGACTCGCCCGTATGTTTTCGTTAAGCTTGCCGTAATGGTGCCGAACGATCACGATCTTGTCAACATCCGAGTCAACGGTTGGCCCTCCCGCCAGAGCGAGCGCGTCACCGACAGTGAACGGTTCACCGTCCGGCATGGAGAAATCGCCCCCGTGCCGGACGGCCCCGGTGACCACAACTCTGCCGCGCACTGGGATCAACACCGTGTCCCCCCCAAACAAGCGTATGTCTTGCGCCGTAAACAGTGGGTCGGAGAGCATCGGGCGCAGGTCCACGGTTTTGAACTTGAAGCGGCCACTGTCCTGAGTATCAACCCTTTGGATCTGAACACGGGACAAGGCCGCACTTGGCAGCGCCCCACCCGCTTCGTTCAGCAGGGCCAGCAGCGGGAGGCCCTCTTTCGGCACCGCGTATTCTCCAGGCCGCGCGATCTGCCCAGTCACGGCCACGTAGCCGCCGGCGCCCGCGGGCGCCAGCACCAGAACGTCCCCCGGCAGGAGCAGCCGGTTCTGCGCGGGGTCCGTTCCCGCCAAAAGAGTGTCCAAGTTGATCGACACCGCCTCTACGCCGGAACGAGTGACCAAAGTCGCCTGTGTCCGCTCCGGCGCGATGGTTGGGCCGCCGCAGGCCGCCAGCAGTTCGAGTACGCTCAGGCCGCGATGCCAGGCGTAACGGCCCGGCGTTTTTGCGATGCCCGTGACGGACACTTGCGGGGCAGTCGCCTGCGAAGACGTCGGGGGCGCTGGCGTCATGTCCTGTGCGAATGTGGGCAGGGCCGTCAGCAATGAGCCGAGCAGCAGCAAAAGGCCTTGTTTCTCAAGGCGGCGGGCGTAAGACAACGGAGATCGTTTGGCTTCCTTGATCATGGAATCAACCTTTCGGAACCCACCTCCTTGCTTCGCAGGGGTCCTCCCGGAGCGGGAGGACAGGCGAGTTGGTCGGCAGGAAGTTTTCTCCGTCTCTCCAGGACACTGCAGCAGGCAGAGTCCCAGGGAACAGGCGAGAGTTTAGTCGAACGTGCTGTCTGTCCTCCCGCTCCGGGAGGACCCCTGCGAAGCAAGGAGGTGGGTTCCTACCCTTGCAGCAAGGAGGTCGCCTCACTTCACCTTGCTCAGATACTGGTGGATCATCGAGACGGCCATGGCGCCGGAGCCGACGCCGAAGGCGACGCGCTTGACCGACCCGCTCCACACGTCGCCGGCGGCGAAGACGCCGGGGATGCTGGTTTCCAGCAGCATCGGGTCCCGGTCGGGCGTCCAGCCGGGGGGGCGCTTGCCGTCGTGGACCATGTCGGGGCCGGTCCGCAGGAAGCCGTGTCCGTCGCGCAGGACGCCGTCGCCCAGCCATCCCGTGTGCGGGTCCGCGCCGATCATGATGAACAGCGCCCGCGCCGGGACTGTCTCCGTCGCGCCCGAGTCGGCGTCGGCCAGGGTCAGGGACTCCAGACAACTCTCGCCGTTCGCCTCGACCACGGTGGTGCAGGCGCGGACCGTGATGTTGGGGGTGTTCTCGATCTCGTCGATCAGGTACCTGGACATGCTCTTGGCGAGCGAGTCGCCGCGCACGAGCATGACGACGCTGCGGGCGTACTTGGAGAAGAAGACGGCGGCCTGGCCGGCGGAGTTGGCCCCGCCGACGATGTACACGTCGTCGTCTTTGCAGGACATCGCCTCGGTCATCGCCGCGCCGTAGTAGACGCCCGCGCCGGTCAGGCGCTCGACGCCGGGCGCGTCCAGACGGCGCCACGCGACGCCCGACGCGATCAGCAGGGCGTGGCAGCTGATCTCGCTGCCGTCGGACAGGACGACGGTGCGGTAGGGGTCCTCGATCTTGATGCCGACGACCTCGCGTGGGGCGAGGATTTCGGCCCCGAAGCGCCGGGCCTGGATCACGGCGCGGTTGGCGAGGTCCGCGCCGGTCAGCCCCGCCGGAAAGCCGAGGTAGTTGTCAATGTGCGAACTGGTCCCGGCCTGCCCGCCGGGGGCCTCGCGCTCGATGATCAGCGTCGTCAGCCCCTCGGAGGCGCCGTACACGGCGGCGGCCAGGCCCGCCGGGCCGCCGCCGACGATCACGAGGTCGTAGAACGGCTGCTGGGCCTGGGTGCTCATGCCGACTTTTTCGGCCAGCTCGGCGTTGGACGGCTGCAGCAGGCGGCTGCCGTCGGGGAAGAAGACCAGCGGCAGACACCCGATGTCGCCGTCCACGGCGTCGACCAGGCGGCGCGTTTCGGTATCGGTGTCCTGCTTCTCGACATCGAGCCACTGGTACGGGATGTGGTTGCGGGCCAAAAAGTCCTTGGCCTGGTGGGACTGGGGCGACCAGCGGTGGCCGAGCACACGGATGCCCGTATAGGGGGCGCGGTAGTTGGACTGCCACTCGTCGAGCAGGTCCGTCAGGACGGGGTACAGATTCTGCTCCGGCGGGTCCCACGGCTTGAGCAGGTAGTAGTCGATCTGGACGGCGTTGATGGCCTGGATGGCGGCGTCGGTGTCGGCATACGCGGTCAGCAGGACGCGGCGGGCATCGGGGAAGAGCGCGCGGGCCTGCTGCAGAAACTCGACGCCGGACATTTCGGGCATCCGCTGATCGACCAGGAACAGCGCGACGGTCTCGTCCCGCTGCAGGAGCTGTTTCAGGGCGTCAAGCGCGGACGTCCCCGAGTCGGCGCGCAGGACGCGGTACCGGCTGCCGTATTGGTGCCGTAGGTCGCGCTCGATAGCGCGCAGCACGTCGGCGTCGTCATCCACGGTCATCAGAACGGGCTTCGCCATGGGGTCGCTGCTCCTTGCCGGATGCGGTCACGTTGCCTGCCTGTTATACCCGAAAACGGGCATGCCGTGGACAAGCGCGGACGGCGCGGCGGGCCGACGGTGATGAGACACGAAAAAGCCGTGAAAGGGCTTGCGAGTGGCCGGTGAGGTGGGATCAGCAGGGTAAGGGCGGGTCAAGGGCGTGGGCTGAAGCCCCGCGCCCGAGGCGTCAAGGCGACAGGAGCGGATGCACCCCGCTGCTGCGCCTCGCGGGACAGCAGCGCCGTCTCCAAAAGGTCAAATTCGTGCGCGAGAGAGTGGTAGGAAAGCGCGGGGAACGGCGCGGCGCCGAGCCGTGCGAACAGCCAGTTGCCGAAGCGCAGTACCGGATTCGTGGTTGTGGGATGTTCCCAGCGGCCAGTGGACATGGTGTGTTCCTCCGTGCTCGCTGTTCGGCGACCCGGCTGCCCTACGGGTTCCCAAAAAACCCGCGTAGGCCCGTGGTTTTGCGTCCCGCCCTTTCGAGCGGTTTGCCTTTATCGCACGCGGCTGCTTCCTGTGTCGGTCGGCCTGTCCCTGGTAGGACGTACAGGGGGATTGTCGGAGGAACGCGCGTGAAACCTCAGAGGGCGTTGATCCAGGCGTCATGGGCTGTTCACCCAGGCATCGATGAGGCGGCGCGACAGGCTGATCGGCGACGGCAGGTTTGGCAGGGCGTCCCGCGTGTACCAGGCCGCGCCGTCGAGTTCGGCCTCCTCGATCTTGATCTCGCCGCCGGCGTAGCGGGCCGTGAAGCCGACCATGATCTGGTGCGGGAACGGCCACGGCTGGCTGCCGCCGTAGACGAGATCGGCCACTTCCAGGCCGACCTCCTCGCTGACCTCGCGGCGGACGCAGTCTTCCAGCGACTCGCCCGGCTCGACGAAGCCCGCCAGGATGCTGTGCATGTCCCCCCACCCAGGCTTGTGCGACAGCAGCAGCCTGTCGCCGTCGTGGACGAGCATCAGCACGGCGGGGCTGACGTGGGGGTAGCGGTCGTGGCCGCATTGGGGGCAGTGGCGGCCCCAGTCGCCGCGTTTCGGCTCGGTCTCGTGGCCACAGACGGGGCAGAACCGGCTCGTCGCCCGCCAGTCCAGCAGCTGCGCGGCG
>CAXUCQ010000043.1:0-12850 GCA_964249295.1 uncultured Armatimonadales bacterium
GGGGTGGGGCATTTCGCCCACATCGGCGGCTTCGCCATGGGGCTGCTGTCGGCGTTCCTGCTGGGGGCGCCGCGCGACGGGGAGGACTACTCCAACGCGCAGGCGTCACGGGCCGGGGCCGGCGACCTGAAACTGCTCACGATCTACGACCTGGACGCGCTGATGCAGCGGCCCAACCCCGAGCCGCCGGTCATCCTATCCTTCTGCGAGAAGGCGGCGGTCTCGCCGGGGTACGGCGACGCCAAATGTGTCGAGGTTCTGAAAAAGCACACGGCGGCGCTGGTCGACCACGCCGACCCCGCCCGCCTGGCGGAGATTCTGCTGCGGCTGGCGCCCGAGGCGGGCCGGTGTCTGCCGCCGGTCATGTTCCTGCGCCTCGGCTCGCGGCTGGAAAAGGCGCACGCGAACGACCTGGCGATCCGCCTCTACTACCGGCTCGGGGAGTTGTACCCCGACGCGGCGGACTTCGAGGCGGCGCTTTACCGCCTCGGCAGGCTGGCCGAGCAGGTCTATCTGGACCGGGAGCAGGCCCGTTCCTTTTATGGAGAGATGCTGCGGCTGTTCCCGCAGGGCCGGATGGCGCTGGAGGCGCAGCGTTCCCTGGCGCAGCTGCAGGCGTAGCAACGGGCGTAGCAACGGGCGTCGCTTGACAAACGTTAAAGTTTGTGCTACCCTGCATGGGCGACAGCCGATGCACGACCGATGGGACGGAAGGCGAGGAAAGAGGACACGACATGCCGCTAGGGAAGATCAAATGGTTCAGCGATGCCAAGGGCTACGGGTTTATCGACACCGGCGAGGGTAAGGACCTGTTCGTCCACTTCTCGGTCATTCAGCAGGACGGCTATAAGTCTCTGCGCGAGGGCCAGGAGGTCGAATATGAAGTCGGCGAAGGGCCGAAAGGCCCGCAGGCGGAGCAGGTCGTCCCCCGCCCGTAGCCCGTCCCACTCCCAAGTGGGACGGGATCTTTCCTCCGGCAGTATTACTCGATTACGAGGGCCGCGTGTGTGCAGACGTGTCTGTCAGGACACGTTGGCACATCGCCTGCTCTGGCTCATCTTTGGCGTCGGATTTTTTTCGCCGCCGGACGAGTACGCGTAACCGGTATGCGGCGAGTCTGGGCTATAATATCTACTGAGCGTGCCGGAGAAAGAAAGACACCATGTTTTACCCCTTTTGCTTATCCGCTGGCCGGACCGACAATGCCGGGCAGTCTGAACTCCGAAAAGTGTGGCTGGCCCTGTGCTGCCTGCTGGTCCTCATGTGCGCGCGCGTGACATGGGCGCAGGCGTCGCAGACACTGGATGTCGGCTCCAAAGTCCATGTCACCGTGGCCGGCGAGCCGGACGTCAGCGGCGACTACACCGTCGATCAGACGGGCAACATCAGCCTGTTGTACGTCAACCAGGTCCATGTGGGCGGCCTGACCACGGCGCAGGCCGCCGCCAGACTCGCCTCGAACGACTACCTGGGCAAGTATTACCGCAACCCCCAGGTCGTCGTGACACTGGTCAGCGCGGGCGGGATCACCGTGGAGGTCACCGGCGCGGTCGCCACGCAGGGGGCGCACCTGGTACGCTCCGACACGCGCCTGAACGATGTGATGCAGCAGGCGGGGCCGGCGCTCGATGCCGACCTGACCAAAGTCCAGATCACGCACGGCATTCCCGGCGGCAGCCACACGACGGACGCGGTCGACTACCTGTCGTTCCTGAACACGCAGGCGGCGACCGGCAACCCCGCGCTCGCGGACGGCGACGTGATCTTTGTCCCGCGCAAGGACAGCGTGCAGATCCTCGTCAGTGTGCGCGGCGAGGTCGCCAAGCCGGGCCGCATCTCGGTCCCCGGAAAGACGACCGTTTATGACGCGATCCAGGCGGCGGGGGGCCTGCTCCAGGACGCCGACCGCGCCGGGGTTGTGCTGCAGCACGCCAACACGACCGACCACATCCCGATCAACTACGATACCGCCATCCGCCAGCAGGACAACGTGCAGGCGAACCCGGTGCTGCTTGACGGGGACATCGTGATCGTCACGGCGGCGGCGACTTCGAACGTCTACACGATCACAGGCGCCGTCCGTCAGCCGGGCGAGCAGTCGCTGACGACCCCCAACTTCACTCTCGCCGATGCAATCGGCAAGGCTGGCGGGCTGAGCGACCGCCCCAAGCTGAAGGACATGACCATCATCCGCACGCCGCCCGGCGGCCGCGCGCAGGTCATCAAGCTGGACGCCAGCGATCCTACAATTCGAGGGAACACCTTGGTGCAGCCGGGGGACAACATCAACATCCCACAGGGCAGCCCCGGCACGCGGTACGATCCGCTGACGATTGTCGGCGCTCTCGTCGGCATCATCTCGATCTTTGCCCGTTGAGATGAAGTAAGACGAAGGACGGGCCGGGCGGTGATCACCGCCCGGCCCGTCCTCATTTTCGCCCGCTCTGCCCCCCCCACGCCCCGTCGGCGATGATGTTCACATTGCCCGTGCGCTCAATCTGTCCCCATGTTTCTCCGGGGCTTCTATCCTGGTGACGGCCCGGTGGCGGCGGCAGATCTTGGCGAGGTCCCGCAGCCGGGTGATCTCACGGTCCAAGTCGAACTGGGCGATGTCCTTGCGGTCGACGGCGTTGATGATCCGTTCCGCCAGCCGGATCGCGCCGAGTGCGACCACCTCATTGTCATAATCGACGGTCACGTAGAAGCGCCCGCGCGGGTCCACCGTCCAGTTCCAGTGGGTCTCGCCGCGGAAGGGCGTGCCGAGACCCCGGCGGACCTGATCCTGAATCTCGATAATCAGATGCTCGAAGAGATGGGGTATTTCGGTGGCCTGAGCCTCACGCCGGAAGGACAGCCCGTCGTCGTTGAAACAGCGCTGCCCGGCCATGCGTGGGAACAGCTTGAAGATGGTCCGGGGAAGCCGGGGCGCGTCTCTGGTGGTGTAAGCGTCGTTCTCAGCAATCTCGACGATCAGTCGAGCGCGCTGGTTGCTTAGAAAAGCGATCTCCGTGACTTTCAAGGTGTCTCCTCGAGGAATCATACTCACAAACAGAACGTTTTCCGATGCTGAGAACTTGACAACGCAGTCGTTTTTGGCTATAATACTCAGGCTGGATCGTGGTCCCCGATAGCTCAATGGCAGAGTACCCGGCTGTTAACCGGGTTGTTGTAGGTTCGAGTCCTACTCGGGGAGTAATCTCTGCCTGGCAACGATGCCTCTTCCCCCAAGTATAACACAGAAACGGCATGGTTTTGAGAAAAGCCCCGGAGGAAATTTCCTCCGGGGCTTTTCTGGCGGCTTGTAGGCTGAGGGCGCGACAGCGCGAGGCTTAACGCTCCTGATCGGTTGGGCGAATCAGAATCTCGTTGACGTTGACTCGGGGCGGCTGGGTGACAGCGTAGACGATCGCGGCGGCGATGTCCTCAGACTCCAGTGGCGTCATGCCTTGAACGAACTCCTGGATCTGTTGTTTCGCGGCGGCGTCGGTGATGTGGTGGGTCAGCTCCGTCGCGACCGCCCCCGGCTCGATGATCGTCACGCGGATCTTGTCCCGAGAGACTTCCTGGCGCAGCGCCTCGGAGAACGCCCCCACGCCCCACTTGCTGGCGTTATAGACGGCAGCGCCAGCGCGGGCGGTGCGGCCCGCGACGCTGGAAACGTTGACGATGTGGCCGCCGCCCTTGGCCCGCATGATTGGCAGGGCGGCATGCGTGGCGTACATCAGGCCGAGCACGTTGGTCTGCATCATCCGGCGCCAGTCTTCCGTGTCCGCGCCGCCAATCATGCCGAGCAACATCACGCCGGCGTTGTTCACCAGGATGTCCAGGCCGCCCATCCGTTCGTTCGCGGTGACGACCATTCGGCGGGCCTGATCTTCTTCGGCGACATCGGCGACGATGGGGAATGCCTGTCCCGCGCCGCCGTCACGGATGCGGGCGGCGAGTGTGTCCAGCCGGTCCGCCCGCCGCGCCGCGATCGCGACTGCTGCGCCCTCCGCCGCCAGGGCCAGCGCCGTCGCCTCTCCGATACCCGAGGATGCGCCGGTCACCAGCGCCGTTCTGCCGTCCAGTCTCCCTGTCATGGCGTGCCTCCCGCGTCTCGATCTCTTGTTGTCCCCCAAGTCGCGTTTTGCTCAATTCGAGCGGACGGAAAAAAGCCCAGGATTTACTCCTGAGCTTTTTGTGGTGAGCATTAGCTACGGCCGGCTGTTGTGCGGGCGGAACCTTCCTGCATAACAGACGTACTCGACGTGGAAGTCGCATCTTCCTCGGCTAACTGGCTGTCATGCGTGGCGATGCGCGACGGGCTGTACTGCGAGTCGCCGCTCATCGCCTTGACGGCGAAGTAGGCGGTCAGGCCGAATCCGACCTTGTTGATGACATCCCCTATGGAGGAAAACACCTGCGCCCAATCCAGGTTGATGGCCGAGTTGGAGGCCGACAGGCCTTCCAGGATGTAAACGATGGGGTAGATGCCCCACAGGCTCCACAGGTAGCGGTTCATCACCGTGATGCCGCGCTGGATGTGCTTGGGCTGGGTCGCGGCGTACTTTTTGCCGTCACCGCGCAGCAGCACGAACAGGATGTAGGCGTATCCGATCGTGGAGATGAAGCCCCAAAGATAGTGCATGTTGACGGCGTTGCTCACGGTCGGGTCGGGGACCCAGTGACCGCCCACGGTCTTGCCGTACAGCTCACCGATAAAGCCCGTCACGATCATGAAGATGTCCGCGATGATCAGCTTCAGGCCGAAGCTGAACCCGCGCACCTTGAGCATCTCGGGGTACTTGATCAGCAGCAGGGGGGTCGTGACCGTCCAGTCCACGTACCGGATGTCCGTCGGGAACGGCTTGTCCGGGCTGTAGCGGCTGGTCAAGAAGTAGTACGCGACGGCGGCCACGCCGCAGATGATCGCCGACGTGGTCATCGTCCCTCGATAGGCGGGGATGACCTTTTCTTTCTCGCTCAGAAAGAAGACGAAGCCCGCTGCAAGGGCGAACAGCGAGACGAACAGGAAGTAGTGTACCATCGCCTGAGACGTGGTCAGGCTGGTGGTGACGTTGTCGATTGCCATTGCGGGCCGTCCGGTCTAACCGCCGCCGGGGCGGGAGGATACGCTCTGTGAGAGTCGCACCGCTAAGAGTACCCGTTGGAAGCGCGCCGTAAACCGGGATGTGCCGTGAAGCCGCCAGTGACAATGCCGTGTGGCGTCAGGACCCTTCGATTTCCGGTCGCTGAGTGGGCGGCAATCTTGACAACCTTCCCCGGCACGACGGACGGCAGAGCGGCTAACACCTGCGGCATCAGAGGAAGCAGTGTCTCGATTGAATTGTCGCGGGCTATCAGCACGATCGGGGCGAGCGAGCGCTCGTTTGTGCTCCGCTGGTGACGCACTTATTTAGTTCCAGCCGCCGGACTTGATGCCGAAGCGGATCACTTCGGGGCATGGGCGTTGGGGTCGCCCAAGGGGTTGAACGCTCCCGAACCGGTCGGGGCGTGAGCGTTGGGGTCGCCCAAGGGGTTGAACGCTCCCGAGTCGGTCGGGGCATGGGCGTTGGGATCGCCTAAGGGGTTGAACGCTCCCGAACCGGCGGGCGTGCTAGTCGGGCCGGACGCGGGACCGGCAGCGACCGTGGGCGGCGGCGCGACGACGGGGGGCGGCGTCGGCGGGTTGTCGTGGCCGCAGCCGACAACGCCCAGGGTCGCCACGCCCAAGGCGAGCGCGAGTGCCCGCGGCCAGCGCGCGGCCCGAGTCCGTTCGGGTGATGAACCAGTCAAAAAGTTCATGCGGTGTTCCTCCTGCAAGACCGCCGCCGGGCGTCTAGACATGGTCCTACCTGCAACGGCGTGATGCCCCATTCTGTCCGTTTCGTCCGCCCGCTAAACCTCGCCCGCCCGTAGGTCGTCCCGTCTTCAGCCGGCCTTCAGGCGGCCAAGACTCGCCATGGTCACTCCTGAGCCGGGGGCCGCCGGTCTCGCGGAGGTTGTGTTGTCAGACGCCGCAGCGGACGCCCCGCGCGGCGGGACTTGACCGTGAGGCCGACACGGGTGACGCGAGCGAAACGAGTCAAAGCCGCCGGACCCAGGTGGTTGCCCTCGCGCACGAGGACGAAGCCCAGAGCCGCGAAAGCTTTCAATACTCTGTCTGAGGGTGCGTCGAGCGGGAAGTGAGGCATCAGGCGGCCACCCCGGAGTTCGGCGACGAAGGCCTGCAGGACGTGGGCCTCACTCTTGATCACGCCCGGCCCGAACGTCTCGACGTGGAAAGCAAGGGTGGACTCGAGCAGGAAGAGGGAAGCGCCGTCACGCGGCCCAACGGCCAAGCTCAGCCGCACCCGCAGGGGGCCAAGGCACGGAAAGCCCCGCGAAGCCGTGCAGAGAGGCGCAGTGTCGCGTCGGATGCAGCGCGTGTGATACCGCGCCTTGCTAGCGCCCGGCTCACGGCAGACTGTCGAACAGGTCTCCGATGCCATGCGCCGCGCCAACTATGCTGATGACCACAACCGCCAGGGCGACGAGCAGTAAGAAGCCACTCACGCTCACAGATCGTCCATCTGGCGGCTTGCCGTGCAACCCTTTTGCCCTGTCAATGCTCCTGCCTCTGTGTGCGGTGTGCCTCGCTATCACGCCTTATGACGCTGGATGAGACGTGCCAGTCTCGCCCATTGGCAGCACGCCTGCTGCCTGATCATACCAACCAGCAGGGACGAGCGTCAAGGCCTTCTCTCCGCCGTGTGCCGCCTGGGGCTTGCTTGTCGTCCCTCCATATTCCATTGATACGCGCATTCTCCAGAACCCCGGAGTTAGACCCTGGCCCGATGCGGGTATCTCTTGTCCGAGGGCATTTCTGCCAGGGAGGGACACACGATGAGGCTGGAAAATAAGGTTGTGGTGATCACGGGGGCCGCGACGGGCATCGGGCAGGCGATGGCGATCGCGATGGCCCGCGAGGGCGCGTCGGTCGTGATCGACTATGTGGGCAAGCCGGGGACCGGCGACGACACCGTGAGCCAGATCACGGGTGCCGGCGGCAAGGCGCTGGCCGTCGAGGCCGACGTGTCGCAGCCGGACCAGGTGGCGAATCTGATTCAAGAAACCGTCAAACAGTTCGGGCGGCTGGACATCTTCGTCAACAACGCCGGCATCGAGACCAAGCACCCCATCACCGAGTTCCCCCTGGCCGAGTTCCAGAAGATCGTGTCCGTCAACCTGCAAGGCCCGTTCCTGTGCATCCAGGCGGCGGCGAACCAGATGATCTCGCAGGGCGGCGGCGGGCGGATCATCAACATTTCCAGCATCCACGAAGACCTGCCGATGGTCAACAACGCGCCGTATTGCGCGACCAAGGGGGCGTTGCGGATGCTGATGCGGACCGTTGCCGTGGAACTCGCCCCGCACCAGATCACGGTCAACAACATCGGGCCGGGCGCGATCTACACGCCGATCGACGCCGACGTGCAGGCCAACCCCGAGATGGAGAAGGCGCTGATGGCCGAGATCCCTCTGGCGCGCTGGGGCAAGCCCGAGGAGGTCGCGGAACAGGCGATCTTCCTTGCGTCAGATGCGGCGTCGTACTGTACCGGCAGCACGTTCTTCATCGACGGCGGGATGCTCCGCCAGGCGGGGAGTTTGTAGGACCAGAGGTGGCTCTCACCCCCCCGGCCCCCTCTCACGCAAGCCGGCGAGGGGGTGCCTGCCACGTGGGCCTCTACCGTTTGGCACAAGGCTTAAGACAGGCCTCTTCCATTCCGGCTTCCCCTTGCCCGCACGCGGGCGAGGGGGCCGAGGGTGAGGGCCGTTCCCAGACCGGGCCTTTTATCACCATGACCAACACCATCCAAGAGTTCGGGCAGAGCGAGCGCTCCGCCGTTTATCACATCGCCGACGACCAACTGAGCGTCGGCAGCACCCTGGGCGGCCCCAAAGTCGCCCTGATCATCAAGGCCACCGGCGCGCTGCAGACCGTGTATTCCATCGACTTCGGGGTCCAGGTCTTCGGCACCGTCGTGCTGCGCCATTTCGACGAAGAAACGGGGATGCGTCTGGGACACGCGGAGATCGGCTCGTTCAGCATCCACCCCGGCCACCAGGAGCACAATTTTCCGCTGCCGAATGGGGTCCGGGTCCACGAGACGGTGTTCGTGCTGAGCGGCAAGCCCGGCGACGACGGCAGTGTGGACCCGCCCGGCGTTTATCTCGACGTGGAACTGCGCAACGAGGGCAACATCCCTGCGCGGATGGCGACCTATGCCTTCGCCGACCTGCGCGGCGGCACGAAGCATGACGTCGTCGCCGAATACGACGAGAAGCTGGGCGCACTGCTGGCCTGGAACACGAGCCAGCCGCAGCCCGTCCGCGCGTTCGGCTGTTCGGAACCCCCGGCCAGCTACGAAACGACGCTGGACATGGCGAAAGCGGTTTCCAGCATTAACCCCGGCCCGCTGTCGGGCCGCACCGACGCGCCCACCGATCCACTCGGCGTTTTTCAGCACACGCACAGCATCGCGCCCGGCGAGAGCGTCCGCTTCCATTACCTGCTGACCTTCGGGGCGGACAAAGACGAGGCCGCCCGGAACTACCGCGCGTGTCCCCCTGCCGCCGACGCACTGGCCCGGACGCGGGACTACTATCACGAGGCGCTGGGCCGCGCCGTCGTCGCCACCCCCAACCCGTTCGTCAACAGGGGCGCGCTGTGGGCCAAGGCCAACATGCTGCGGACGATGGTCAAATCCCCCACCGGCTGGTCCTTCGTCAACGACCCCACGCGCTCCAACAACAGCGTCGGGCGCGACACGGCCTGGTTCGCCTTCGGCGGCGACTATCTGTACCCCGAATTCGTCCGCGAGTCGCTGATGGGGTACGTCTCGCGGCAGGAAAAGAACGGCAAGATCGTCGAGTATTACGACATCCGCAACGGCAAGAGCGAAGACTACAAACTGAACATCAACGACGACACGCCGCTGCTGGTGCTGGCGCTGTGGCACCACTACAACGCGACGGGGGACGTTGATTTTCTGCGCGAGATTTACCCAAGCGCGGCCAAGGCGGCGCGCTACATCCTGTCGCAGCGCAACGACCAGGGCCTGGTCTGGTGTACCGCGACGGGTACGTCGGACTGGGGCATCGCCGGGTGGCGCAACGTGATCGCGGGCTACCGGCTTTCCGGCGCGGTCACGGAGGTCAACTCGGAGTGCTTCGCCGCCCTTCAGACCGTGTCGCACATGGCGCGCGTTCTGGAGAAGCATGACGAGGCCGCCGGGTTCATGGACGCCGCCCAAGCCTTGCGCGGCGCGATCAACGCCCATCTGCTCAACCCCGCGACGGGCCTCTACTATCTGAACATCGACATCGACGGCCAGCCGCGCTCGGACGTGACCGCCGACCTGGTCTTCCCCGTGATGTTCGGCGTCGCCGACGACGACACCGCCGCGCGCATCATCAGCCGCCTGAGCGACAGCGCGTTCTGGACCGAGGCGGGCATCCGCACCGTGCCGCGGGACTCGCCCGCTTACGACCCGGACGGCCCCAACTGGTCCACCTACGGCCTGATGGGCGGCGTGTGGGTGGGTGTGTCGTTCTGGTTCGCCTTTGCCGCCGCGCGCTTCAACCCGGAGTTCATGGACCATGCGCTGTCGGCGTCGTTCCGGGCCTTTTCCGTCGACCCGCGCCGCAACAACACCGTGCCGGGGCAGTTCTCGGAGTGGCTGCACGGAGAGACTCTGACAAACGAGGGCATGATGCTGTCGCCCTGGGACCCGCCGCGCTACCTGTGGGCGGCGGTGGAAGGCGCGGGGGGCCTGACGCCGTCGGGCGACGCTCTGACCCTGAACCCGCGCCTGTCGCCCTCGTGGAAGTGGATGGGGGTCAGCAACCTCCCGTGCCGTGGCAAGAACCTGACCTGGTTCGTGGTCCGCGCCCCCGACCTGCAGCTGTACGCCAACTTCCACCCTCAAGGCGGCCTGGCGTATCGGGCCTACGAGGAAGACATCAGTCCCTCCGTTCATGCCGGGTCTGCCGACATCTGCGCGCTGGGCCTGCGCGACGGGGACGCGCTGGCCGTCTTCGCCGGCAACACGGGCCTGCGGACCGTGAGCACGTCCATCAAGGTCGAAATCCCGCTTGCCGGCGCGTACCGTGTGCGCGTTTATGAAAGCCTGCTGAGCCAGTGGTCCGATCACGGCGTCGTCAGCGCCGAGTCGCTGTCGCGCGGGCGTGTCCATCAGATCGAGCAGAAGGGCTTTATCCTTCTGGAAATCACCCAGGAAGTTTAGAAAGAGAACTGTCCATGCCCACGTCCGAACTCCCGCGCGTCGTCATCGTCGGCGGCGGCTTCGGCGGCCTCTATGCCGCCCGAGCGCTCGCGTCCGCGCCCGTCCGGGTGACCCTGATCGACAAGAACAACTTCCACCTGTTCCAGCCGATGCTGTACCAGGTGGCGACGGGGGAACTGCCCGCCGACGACATCGCGTCCCCGCTGCGCGCCATCCTCCAGAAGCAGCAGAACGCGGAGGTGCTGATGGCCGAAGTCACCGGCGTGGATGTCGGGAAGCGGCAGGTCCAGATGGCGGGGCGCAGCCTTGGCTACGACACGCTGATTCTGGCGACGGGGAGCCACTACAACTACTTCGGCCACCCGGAATGGCAGCAGGTCGCGCCCAGCCTGAAAACGGTCGAAGACGCCGTGACCATCCGCAGCAAGGTCTTGCAGGCCTTTGAAGCCGCCGAACAGGAGCCGGACCCGGACCGCGTCGAGCAGTTGCTGACGTTCGTCCTGATCGGCGCAGGGCCGACCGGGGTGGAACTGGCCGGTTCCATCTCGGACCTTATCCACGGCGCGTTGGGCAAGGAGTTCCGGCACATCGACCCTGAAAAGGCCCGGATCATCATCGTCGAAGCCACCGACAAGATCATGCCTTCCTTCCCCAAAGCGATCGCCGACAAGACGCGCCGCAAGCTCGATCAACTCGGCGTGGAACTCAAACTGGGCGCCAAGGTCGAGATGATCGACGGCGAGGGCGTGGTCGTCGGCGGGGAGCGCATCCCCAGCCGGTGCGTGCTTTGGACGGCGGGGACGCAAGGCTCGGACGCGGGCCGGTGGGTCGGCGCCCCGACGGACAAGGCGGGCCGCGTCGAAGTCGGACCCGATCTGTCCGTTCCCGGACACCCCGAGATTTTTGTCATCGGCGACACCGCCGCCGTGACGGCTCCCGCGCGCAACCTTTTCGGCGTGAAGAAGCCGGACCCGGAGCCGATGCCCGGCGTCGCCCAGCCGGCCATCCAGGAGGGCAAGTACGTCGCCCGAGTCATCAAGCGCCGACTCCAGGGCCTGTCGTCCGCGCCGCCGTTCGAGTATTACGACAAGGGCAACCTGGCCCAGGTCTCGCGCGGCTTCGCCGCCGCCGATCTCGGCGTGCTGCACTTCGCGGGATTCTTTGCCTGGCTGGTCTGGCTGGGCGTCCACATCTTTTATCTGATCGGCTTCGGCAACCGCCTGCTGGTCCTGCTGCAGTGGGGCGTGACGGCGCTGACGGCCCAGCGCGGCGGGCGTTTGTTCCCGCAGGCCCTGGCCGAAGACGTCGCCAAGCCGGACGTTTCCCGCTCCGGCGCCGAAGCAGCCGTTTGAGGAGGCACGGTCATGGCCGAGACAGATTATCAGTTCGGCGTGAGCGAGTTCACGACCAACCCGATGACGTTTGAGCAGGATGTCGTGCTGTACGCTGAGTTGGGCGTCGGCTTCATCGAAGTCGTGGAGGACAAGCTCGACCCGGCGCGTCTGGATGCCCAGATGGCCTTGCTGAGCGACCACGGCTTGAAGATCGGCTCCTGGCAGCCTTCCGTGCGGACTTTGTTCCCGTCGCAGGGCCAGCCGGAGCCGAAACCGATCCCTGAGCGGCTGGCCCGCTTTCGCTCTTCGCTCGAACGCCTCGCTCCGTTCGCGCCCGACGCCCCGTTCGTGACCAACACCGGCATTCCCCCTCACGGCGATATGCAGCAGGTCCTCGATGCCGCTGTGCGCGACTATGGGGCGCTGGCCGACTTCGCCGCCGAGCACGGGGCGAAGGTTGCGCTGGAGCCTTTGAACGCTTCCATCGCCAACATCGAGTCGGCCATTTGGACCGTCGCGCAGGCCATGGAGATCATTGACGCCGTGGGCCGGCCCAATTTCGGGCTTTGCCTGGACACCTGGAACGTCTGGCAGAACGCAGACATCGCGCGTGAGATCGCCCGCGCCGGGGATCGCATCTTTGTGGTGCAGGTGAGCGACTGGCGGACGCCGCGTTCCTTCCAGGACCGGCTCGTTCCGGGGCAGGGCGCGATCCCGCTGCCGTCCCTGCTGCGCGCGATCCGCGAATCGGGCTGGACCGGCCCGTACTCCGTCGAGATTTTTTCCAACGCCGAACTGCCGGACAGCCTTTGGAGCGCCGACCCCAAGCGGGTCATCACCCAGAGCCGCGCCGGGATGGACGCCGCCTGGCTCCAGTCGCTGTAAGCCGTCTGCCGATGCCCATGCCGGAAGTCGCCACTCTCGCTGACGACGCTTACCAAGACTGGAAGCGCTATGGGCCGCACCTCGCGGAGTACGCCAGCGAGTTGATCGAGACGCTGTTTTCCGTGTTCTGCGCGGTCGGCCTCGTGTCGCTCTTTTTCGCCGCCGCTTCGCCGGTGCCGCGTCTTGTGTCTTCCCTCCCCCTGCGGCTGTTGCTGCTCGGCGTGGTGCTGGGGGTGGTCGGCTGGCTGGTCGCCGCGTCGCCGCTGGGGAAGCTCAGCGGGGCGCATGTCAACCCTGCCGTGTCGCTCGGCTTCGCTCTGCTCGGCAAGATGCACCCGCGTGATTTGTGGGGTTATTGGG
>CAXUCQ010000044.1:0-12798 GCA_964249295.1 uncultured Armatimonadales bacterium
GCCGCCCCGCCCCTCCGTGTCTTCCGGCAAGTCGTCCCTGCTCCGTCCTCCAGCGCGCCCTCGCGTTCGCAGGAAGGTCCGTCGTGGCGCGGCGGGTCGCGTCCTAGGCCTGTCCGGTCTGGTCCTGCTGGCGGGGCTGTCTCTTTACGCGGGTTATGCTTATCGCAGCAGCGCGGCCCTCCAGAAGTACCTCCCGGCTCTGCTTGGGCATGGCCTGCGCTCCAACACACCCGGCGATGCTTTCCCCGGACGTTCCGCCGTCAACCTGCTGGTGATCGGGCGCGACTACGACTACACGGACAGGGACCAGATCATCAAGTCCCACGCCCGGTCCGATGTGCTGATGGTCGCCCACGTCGATTTCGCGCACAAGGCCGTGAGTCTGCTCTCCATACCCCGTGACACCCTGGCGCGCATCCCCGGCCATGGCACCACCAAGATCAATGCCGCGCACCAGTACGGCGGCCCGGCCCTGACCGCGCAGACGGTCCAGGAGAACTTCGGCATCCCGACCGACCAGTACGTCGCGCTCGACTTCGACGGCTTCGAGAAGGCCATCGACATGATCGGCGGCGTCGATCTGGTCGTGGACAAGAAGATGGACTACGATGACAACTGGGGACACCTGCACATCCACCTGCGCCCCGGCCTGCAGCACCTGGACGGACAGCAGGCGATGGGCTTCGTCCGCTTCCGCCACTCCGACAGCGACTTGATTCGCGTACAGCGCCAGCAAACGCTGATCGCTGCCCTGAAAACGAAGCTGCACCAGCCGCAGACGCTGGCGCGGCTGCCGCAGCTTCTGGACGTTCTGGACGCCCACGTCGTGAGCGACCTGACGACGGACCAGAAGGTCGCCCTGGCGCGCTTCGTCCAGCAAACGCCGCGCGAGCAGATTCAGATGACGACGCTGCCGAGCCGCCCCGTCGGGAACTCGGTCGCGACGGACTGGGCGCAGGCCACGCCCGTCCTCCAGTCCATCTTCGGAGTCATTCCGTCACAGGCGCGGATCGCCCAAGACCTGCCCGGTCGCCGCCGCCGCCATCGGCGTCGTCACCTGGACCGGGTCGCGGCCCTGCCGTGACGACTCCGCGCCGCGTCCTGTACGTCGTCCGCCCGGCGCAGGGGGGCATCCGGCAGCACGTCCTGAACCTCCTGGCGCACATGGACCGGACTCGCTTCTCTCTCGCCGTGGCCGCGCCCGCCGAGTTTCTGGAGTCTGTGGCGACGGACGGGCTGAGCGGCAGGTTCGCGCTGTCCATCCCGCCGGCGTTTTCCACGGCGCGCGACCTCGCGGCGGCGGCCCGTCTTGTTCCTCTGGTCCATCAGGCCGATCTGGTCCATGCCCACGGCCTGCGGGCCGGCTGGATCGCGATGCTCGCGCACCTCCGCCGGTCGTTCCCGTTTGTGCTGACGGCTCACAACCTGGTCAGACCCAGCAGCCGCCCCATGCGCCTGGCGCTCGGCCTGATCGGGCGGCGCGCGTCCAGAGTCATCGCCGTCTCGGAGGCGACCGCCGCCGGACTCACGGCATCCGGCGTGCCTCGCGCCAAAATCCAAGTCATCCCCAACGGAATCGACCTGACGCCGTTCGCCCGGATGCCCCCGGTGGCAGAGGCTCGACAGGCGCTCGCTGTTGCTGAAGACGATTTTGTTGTTGGCTGCATCGCGCGGCTGTCACCCGAAAAAGGGGTAGATGTCCTGCTGCGCGCCGCCGCGCTTACGCCGCAAATGACTTATCTGATCGCCGGGGACGGGCCGGACCGGGAACGCTTGCAGCGCGACGCGCCGCCCAATGTCCGTCTGCTGGGGCGGATTGCGGACACACGGGCGTTGCTGGCCGCTGCCGATGTCCTCGCGATCCCCTCGCGTCAGGAAGGGCAGGGGATCGTGGCTCTGGAAGCGATGGCCGCCGGGACCCCTGTTGTGGCGAGTCGCGTCGGCGGGCTGGCGGAGATGCTGGCGGACGGAGGGACGGCCCTGCTGGCGCCGCCCGGTGACGCCGGGCTACTCGCCGCCGCCTTGTCGCGGCTTAGAGAAGACGCGGGCCTCCGACGGCAGCTCGCGGGCCAGGCAGAGCCGCAGGTGCGAGAGAGATACCAATTGTCCCAGATGGTCGCCGCGACGGAAGCAATCTATGACAGCCTCAAGCCGGACACTAGGCCCCTCGCCTAAATCTAAGGCGTGGTCAAGAATCTAAGGCGTGGTCAAGACAGGGCGGGGGAACCCCGCCCCTACCCCGAACGGCCTCGCGGGCCGTAGCGGCGAGGCCCCCTCGCCCTGCCTCCTCCTGACCCGCTTCTCGCCCAGGGACTTATGCAAGAGGTCTGCTAGAGGGCCGGACTAGATCACACCACTGCGAGTTCTTTCACGAACGGTCTGGGGGATGCCTCGGCCCCGGCGGGCGGCTCCATCCAGCGACCGTCGGCTTTGATCAGATCGACCAGCTCCTGCACGCCGCGTTCCTGGGGGACGGTCTTGATCGGCTCGCGCTTGCGGTACAGCGTGATCTGGCCGCCGCCCTTGCCGACGTAGCCGTAGTCGGCGTCCGCCATCTCGCCGGGGCCGTTGACGATGCAGTTGTGGACGACGGCGAGTGAACTGACATAGGTACCCGCCCCGGCGATCTCCAGGTTGTGGACGGTACCCGTGTACGGCGCCGAACCCACCGCGGAAACGGGCAGGTAGAGATAACGGTCGTCCAGAGCCAATCTTCCCGTCCGCTCGCGCCCGCTGTCCGGCAGGTCCAACGGCAGGTTGAGCGACCCGCAAAACCGGCGGAGGGCGTCGGCGCTGGTGACGGAGACGGTGTAAAACGTCTTCCGACCCGCCCGCGCCGGTCGCCGCCGCCCGAGGGCGGCCGGGATGCCCTGGCGGAGCAGCAGCTGATGGACCTGATATGCGAGCGTCGGCGAGACGGTCACATAGGTGGCGCGCGGGTAGCCGCGGACCGAGCCGACATAGCCGTCGCACTCCCACAGCGCGCGCAGCACAATCGCCTGCCGAATCCGGGGAAGCGTCAGCATCCAGTGCGGCAGCCGCTTGTTCTCAGCGCCCCGGCCGAACAGGCGAGAGCAGAGGGCGGCGAACGGAGCGCAGTGCGCCATCGCCTCCCAGGTGTTCCGCTCCGGGCGCTCGCGGACGCTCGTGCTGACTCCCATCCCGCAGAGGATGTCGCGGATGCGTTCGGCGAGGCGGCGCTCTCGGGCGCCGAAGGTGAAGAACGCTTGGTGCGCCGCCCCGCCCCGCCCGCCGACCGAACCCTCCGCCGCGTAGCAGCCGGCGAGCGTCAGGAAGTCGTCGGTGATAATGGTGTCCGGGTCCCCGGGCAGCGTTGCGACGTCGTGCTCGCCCTGGACGATCGGGTACAGCAGAACATGATCGCGGCTGATCTCGCCCGCCGCTATCCAGCGGGCCTCGCGCCCGTCGAGGATGCCGGCCACGTTCTCCCAGCGCCGCCGGCCGCCTTTCGTGTGCGCGGCGCGCTCCAGGGCAAGAACGGGGTGGTTGGGGGTGGCGCGTACCGGCGGCGCCCCACGCATGCTGATCCGCGTCAGGTCACCCGCGAACTCGTGCGCTTCGACGGCGGAAACGGGGCAGAAGTCGCCGCCGTCCGTCAGGACACGCTCCCCGGCCCGGACGGCCTCGATGGGTACCCACCCTGATTCCGTGACGACGCTTTCGCCCGGCGGGAAGCAGCCCATCACGGCGACGTCCAGCCCGACCAGATGGCGTGTGGCGTCGCGGACCTGGTTGAGCACGGTGGGCAGGTCGAATTTGGTGCGGCCGCAACTCGGGCAGGCGATGAACTCGACTTTGGTCTTGCGCAGCCCCAGCGCCTGCAGGATGTCGTAGCAGACGGGGATCTCGTTGATCGGGTCCTCGGCGAGCGAGACTCGGATGGTGTCGCCCAGTCCCTCGGCCAGCAGGGTCCCGATGCCCGTCGTGCTCTTGATGCGGGCGTACTCGCCGTCCCCCGCCTCGGTCACGCCCAGGTGCAGCGGGTAGTCCATGCCCAGTGCGTCCATGCGCTGCGCCATCAGGCGGTTCGCCGCCAGCATCACCGGGACGCGCGAGGCCTTGAGCGAGATGATCAAGTTGCGGTAGCCGTGCGACTCGCAGATGCGGATGTACTCCAGGGCGCTCTCGACCATGCCCTCGGGCGTGTCGCCGTACATCACCGTCAGGCGCTCGGCGAGCGAGCCGTGGTTGACGCCGATCCGCATGGCGGTGTCGCGCTCTTTGCAGACTCGGATGACCGGCAGCAGCGACTCCTCAATGGCCGCCTGCTCCTCGCGCACCTCGGCGTCGGAATAGTCGTCGGTGCGCCGGCGCGGCTTGCGGAACACGAACAGGCCGGGGTTGATGCGGACCTTGTCCACGAACCGGGCCACGGCGACCGCGATGTCGCTGCCCTGGTGGTGGACGTCGGCGACCAGCGGCACGTCGTAGCCGCGCCGCCGCACCTCGGCCTGGATCTCGCCTAGGCACGACGCCTCCGCGAGCGTGGGGGTCGTGACGCGGACGATCTCGCAGCCGGCGTTGTGCATCGCGATGATCTGCGCGACGCAGGCCGCCACGTTGCGCGTTTCTTCGGTGATCATGCTCTGCACGACCACGGCGTGTCCGCCGCCCACGGTGACCGTCCCGACACGCACGGCCCGCGTCTCGCGCCGAGGATAATAGACTTGCATTTCACCCGCCTCCGATTTTGATTATACCCGATGCCCAGGACACAGACGAGACGCAAAAAAGTCCGGGCGACCACCGTCACGGCCCCCAGCGCGTCACAAAGCGTGTTATAATGTAAATGACTGCAACTGCTTCCATCTGTGTGCCGCTCTGAACACAGGCGTCGTCGCGGGAGAAAGGCCCCATGTCCACCGCCGTTGCTCACGGTGAAAACCCCGCTCCCGATCGGCTTTCCCCCTTCCGGGATCGGAACTTCGTGCTGCTCTGGCTCGGGCAGTTGATCTCGAGCCTCGGCGACGCCGCGCTGCTGATCGCCGTCCCGGTCAGCCTCTACAACGACACCCATGCGCGCGGCTCGCTCAGCCTTTGGGCGATCTCGGCGGCGGTGCCGACGCTGCTGCTCGGCCTCTTCGCCGGCGTGTTTGTGGACCGTTGGAATCGGCAGCGGACGATGATCGTCAGCGATCTGGGGCGCGCGTGCGCGGTGCTGCTGATGCTCGGGGTCCACGGCGCGCACCAGGCGTGGCTGTTTTACGCCGCCACGTTTCTGGTCGCGGCTTTCTCCTGCTTCTTCTCCCCGGCCCGCTCCGCCGTCCTGAAGACGCTGCTGCCGCAGGGGCAGCTGATGCAGGGCAACGCGCTGATGACCTCCGGGATGCAGATCACGGGCCTGCTGGGGCCTGCCCTGGGCGGCCTGCTGCTGGCGACGATTCACCGGCAGGGCGTCTTCCTTTTCGACGCCGCCACGTTCCTCGTTTCCGCGGCCTGCGTGTCTCGGGCGCGGGTGCCTGCCGGCCGGGTCACGCCGGCCCCACGCTTCTTCGCGGGAGTCTGGCGGGACATGGCCGCCGGGGTGCGGTTCGTCGCGGCCAGCCGGGTGCTCTCCGGGATGATGGCGCTGATGGGCATCGGCGTGATCGGCGCCGAGGTCTCCAACACGCTGGAATATGCGTTCGTCAAAGACGTCTGGCACTCGGCGCGGTTGTTCGGCTACCTGATGTCGGCGTTCGGCGTCGGCATGGTCACGGCGGGCCTGCTGATCGCGGGGCCGCTGCGCGGCGTCAAGCCCATGACGATGCTCGTCCGAGGCTTCGCGGTCTTCACCGCTGGCGGCGCGGCCTGGGCGTTCGCGCCGGACGCGGCGTGGGGGGCGGGCGCGCTGTTCGTCTTCGGCCTGGGCAACGTCTTGCTCAACATCCCCATGTACACCCTGTTCCAGACCTCGACGACGCCGGAGATGATGGGGCGGGTGATCTCGACGACGTCCGTCATCCAGCGGCTCTCGATGCTCACAGCGGGCGCCCTGGCCGCCGCGCTGACAAGGATACCTCTGCAGTCGATCTTCATCGCCCTGGCCGGCGTCTATCTGCTGTGTACGCTGCTGGCCCGCCCGCTGCTGGAGCGCAAGACAAAGCGGCGGCCTGTGATGGATTCCCCCCGAGAAGAGGTCGTCGCGCGCGATGCCGCATCCGCCCGCCCCCCACACTGACCAGGCGTTCGGCCCTGTCGCCGCGTTCTACGACGCCCTGATGGCGGGCGTCCCTTACCGCTTTTGGGTGGACTACATCAAGCGCGTCTGGGACTTCCACCATCTCGCGCCCCGGACGGTCCTTGACCTCGCCTGCGGCACCGGCACCGTGTCACGGCTGCTCGCCCGGCGCGGCTACGAGGTGGTCGGGGTCGATCTCGCGTCCGCGATGCTGCGGGCCGCGCGCGAGAAGGCCGAGTCGGAAGGCTCAGACATCCCCTTCTATCAGCAGGACGCGGCAGAGCTAAATCTGGAGCCGCAGCGGTTCGACGCCGTCCTGTGCCTGTTCGACAGCCTGAACTATATTCTCGACCCGCAGCGGCTCGCTCAAGCGTTCGCCCGCGTCGCGCGACACCTGAACCCCGGCGGCTCGTTCCTGTTCGACGTCAACACGGAGTATGCGCTGGCCGAGGGGATGTTCAACCAGAGCTGCTCGCGCCGGGACGAAGCGCTGCACTACCGCTGGCGCTCGCGCTATGACCCGGAAACGCGGCTGTGTACCGTCCACATGCGATTCTCGTATGACCCCGGTGACGGCGAGCGGCAGGCGTTCACCGAAGTCCATCGGCAGCGTGCCTATCACAAAGAAGAGATCCTCCAGTGGCTGCGCGACGCCGGCTTCGCGCGGACGTTCGTCTATGACGCCTACAGCCTGGAGCCGGCAAAGAAGCGTTCAGACCGACTCTTCTACTTCGCGACCACGACGGCGGAGGCGTGACGGAGAGACGGCCCCTGGGGTGACTATCCCAGGGGCCGTCTCCTTGTGCATCGGCGGGATCACCTGCCGGGCTGCTGCTCGTGCCGCTGCAGCGCCAGCTCCGCGCGGCGCAGCCGCTCGCGGATTTCTTCGGGGGAGTCTGAGGTGGCGGCGTGGCGGAGGTGCTCATGCACTTCGTGCAGGCGCCGGTGCTGCTGCTCCGCCGAGTGTGTCTGCGACGGGTCTGTCTTGACGTTGGTTGCCATGGTGTTCTGTCCTCTCCTTTGAGCCAGTGTTGCCCTGCCATTGTACCCGATTGCGCAGAAACGGCCCCGCGATGCCGCCCCGAAGCGCGGCACGGGTGTGCGCGTCGATTGCGGCGGGTGTTGGGCCACTCCATCCGGGCAGTCCGGTTGTGTCGGACACGCCCTGATGTCGCAGTCTCTCCACCGCGTCAAGACGATCGGGCGTCAGAGCGTCAAGCCCAAAGCTGCACCTATGTCATGAATCAAGGCGCCGGTCGTTGCCGCGATGTGCCGTAGGCCTCGACGCCCGCCAGCAGCGCCTGCGCCATCGCCTCCTGGCCGCGCGCCGCGCGGATGAAAGCATAGTCGTGGGTGTTGGTGAGGACGCACATCTCGACGGTCAGAGCCGGGACGCGGGCGAAGATCGACCCCGTCAGCGCGCCCTGTCTGCCGCCGATGAACGTGGCCGAGTCGCCCTTGATGCCTAAATCCGGCAGGCGCCCGCGCAGCGCCGCCGCCGCCGCCGGGTGGAAGGCGCGGGCGGCGCGGCGGCTGCGCGCGATGACCTCCGGCGAAGGGCCGGTGACGCCGAACCGCGTCCCCTGCCGGTCGGGGTAGAACGTGGCGAACCCGGACTGCGGCCCGGCGTCGCAGTGCAGCCGGAGGAGCAGGTCGGCTTGGGCGGCGTTGGCGATCTCGGCGCGCCGCCGGTTGGCGACGACTTCTTCCTCCCGCGTCTTGGTCATCACCACCCGCGCCCCGGCCTGCTCCAGCAATGCGCGCAGCCCGACGGCCTCGATCCAGTTGACGTGGCGCTCGCTCAACAGTCCGTCTTTGCTGGAGGTGCCTGCGCTCGTTTCCGACGTGTGGCCGGGGTCGAGACAGATCACCAGGCCCTGGAGCGGCTTGGCGTCGTCAGCTCCGAAAGTGACCTGCGGCAGCACGAATAGGCTGATGACGAGCGGGAGAAAAAATCTCATGCGTGTGGCCTTAGTCCGAGGTAAGCGATGACGGTGACGGCGAGGCCCGCCAGCAGTCCGGCGGTCAGGGCGCGCTGACGGGTGCGGAGAGCGCCCAGCAGCGGGAACAGCGCGAACAGGGCGACGCACAGAAACTCAGCGCCCTGACTCCAATGTCGATGGTAGTACGACTGGAAGAGCAGGGCGAACATCAGGCCGAAGAGGGCGCACAGGGGCAGCACGAACAGGCCCTGGAGGAACCCCGCGATGTTCTGTCGGTTGAGCATGAGGAACCCACCCCGGCTCGTTCCTCGCCACCCCTCCCGAGGCGGGAGGGGAAGCGGCGCGTACCACCAAGGCTTCACAGTTTCTAGCGGGACAGGACGGGGCCTTTCAGCCTTTTGTAGCACCGGCAAGCCGTCCGACAAATGCTTAGTCTCCCCTCCCGCGCCGGGAGGGGTGGCGAGGAACGAGCCGGGGTGGGTTCTTACTTCCGCAGGTTGTAGAAGGACTTCAGGCCGTCGAAGGCGGCGGTGTCGCCGAGTTCTTCCTCGATGCGGAGGAGTTGGTTGTACTTGGCGACGCGGTCCGTGCGGGCGGGGGCGCCGGTCTTGATCTGGCCGGCGTTGGTCGCCACGACGATGTCGGCGATGGTGCTGTCCTCGGTCTCGCCCGAGCGGTGGGAGACGACGGCGGTGTAGCCGGCGCGCTTGGCGAGTTCGATGGCGGCCAGCGTCTCGGTCAGCGTGCCGATCTGGTTGACTTTGATCAGGATCGAGTTGGCGGTGTGCTGGTCGATGCCTTTCTGCAGGAACTTGGTGTTGGTGACGAACAGGTCGTCGCCGACGAGCTGCACGCGACTGCCGACGCGGTCGGTGAGCTTGCGCCACGTCGTCCAGTCGTCTTCGGCGAGGCCGTCTTCGATGGAAATGATCGGGTACTTGCTGACGAGGTTCTCGTAGTAGTCCACCATCTCGTCGCCGGAGAGCGTCCTGCCTTCGCCTTTGAGGACATACGCGCCGTTGTCGTAGAACTCGGAGGCGGCGGGGTCCATGGCGATCATGATCTGCTCGCCGGCCTTGTAACCGGCCTTGTCGATGGCTTCGAGTATGACTTTGATGGCGTCCTCGTTGGACGGCAGGTTGGGGGCGAAGCCGCCCTCGTCGCCGACGGCGGTCGCCAGGAACTTGCCCTTCAGGACGCTCTTGAGCGCGTGGTAGACCTCGGTCCCCCATTGCAGGGCCTCGGCGAACGACGACGCGCCGACCGGCATCGCCATGAACTCCTGCATGTCGACGTTGGAGTCGGCGTGCTTGCCGCCGTTCATGATGTTCATCATCGGCACGGGCAACTGCCGGGCGGCGGTGCCGCCGATGTAGCGGTAGAGCGGCAGGCCGAGAGACTTCGCGGCGGCCTTGGCGACGGCCAGGGACACGCCGAGGATGGCGTTGGCGCCCAGCTTGGCCTTGGTGTCCGTGCCGTCCAGCCCGATCATCATCTCGTCGATGGCGACCTGCTCGGTCGAGTCCAGATCGATCAGTTCGGGGGCGATCTTCTCGTTGACGTTCTCGACGGCCTTCAGCACGCCCTTGCCGCCGTAGACCTTTTTGTCGTCGTCGCGCAGCTCGACGGCCTCGTTCGCGCCGGTCGAGGCGCCGGAGGGGACGCTGGCCCGTCCGAGAGTCCCGTCTTCCAAGTAGACATCCACCTCGACGGTGGGGTTGCCGCGCGAGTCGAGTATCTGACGCGCCAGTACATTTGTGATCGCTGTTGACATGTTTGTGTCCTCCTGAGATTTGCTGCCCGAGGCGTCCGGCGCCGTTCCTCGTCTCCCGGCGCCCGCCCGGCGTCCGGGTCGGGGCGCTCAAAACGGCTCAGGCGGGGCGAGGATCAATCATGAGCGCCTGCAAAGGGGCGTGGCGGGAAAGTCAGCGCGCCTATTATACCCGCAGTTTCCACCGGTTTGTCTTGCCCGGCCTGTTGTCCGGCTGTCCGCCGAGGGCGTTCCCTCCGTGCCGCCGCTGCGGGGGGTCAGGCATGGCGCACCTCGTCCCGGATCGTCAGGAGCTGTTTCATCACGCCGCTGAGGTCGCCGCGCGTCCCCGCCACGCCGAAGGCGTCGTGGAGGCTCCGGTAGAGCGGGTACAAACGGTTGTAGAGCGCCTGTGCTGTGGGGTCCGGCGTGAAGACGCGCGGGTGCAGGACCGTCATCGCTGCCGTGGCCTGGGCGAACGAGTCGAACGCGCCGCCGGCCACCGCGCCCGCGATGGCGGACCCGAGGGCGGCGGCCTGCGCGCTGTGGGGGGTGGCGATGGGCCGGCCCATGGTGTCGGCGTAGGTCTGCATGACGAGTGGGTTCTTGACCGAGATGCCGCCGCAGTTGACGATGCGCTCGACCTTCTGCCCGTACTCCTCGAAGCGCTCCATGATGACGCGCGCGCCGAACGCCGTGGCTTCGATCCAGGCGCGGTACAGCTCGGCGGGCGTCGTTTGCAGCGTCAGACCCAGCACGGCCCCGGTCAGGCGCTGATCGACCAGAACGGTGCGGTTGCCGTTGTGCCAGTCCAGCGCCAGCAGCCCGCTTTCGCCGGGCCGGAGCCGCGATGCACCTTCAGTGAGCGGTTCATGCCCCTGGCCGCCCGGCTGCACGCTGTTGACGAACCAGTTGAAGATGTCACCCACGGCGGACTGGCCGGCTTCCAGGCCGTAGAAGCCGGGCAGGATCGACTCGGGGACGACGCCGCAGAGGCCGGGGATGTCGGGGAGAGCTGCGCCCAGGGGCGCGACCATCATGTCGCACGTCGAGGTGCCGATGTTCTTGACGAGCGTGCCGGGCCGGATGCCCGCGCCGACGCCGCCCAGGTGCGCGTCGATCGCGCCGACAGAGACGGGGATGCCTGTCGTCAAGCCGGTCCTGGCCGCCCATTCAGTGCTGAGCGCACCCGCCGCCTGGCCGACGGTGAAGGCGCGGGCGGGCAGCGTCCGGCGCAGGCGGGCCAGGGCGGGGTCGAGCTGGGCCAGAAAGGCCTCGTCGGGGTAGCCGCCCCAGTCCGGGTGGAACATCGCTTTGTGGCCGGCGGCGCAGATGCCGCGCTTGATGCGGTCGGGGCGCGTTCGGCCCGTCAGCACGGCGGGCAGCCAGTCGGCGTGCTCGACCCAGGTGTGGGCGGCGGCGAAGACGTCCGGGTCGGCGCGGCGGCAGCGCAGGATCTTGGCCCAGAACCATTCGGCGCTGTAGGCGCCGCCGCACTTGGCGAGGTACTGGGGGCGTATCTCTGCGGCCAGCGCCGTGATGTCCGCCGCCTCGGCGTGGGCCGTGTGGTCCTTCCAGAGATAGACCATCGCGGCGAGCCTGCCGTCGAACTCCGGCTTCAGGGCCAGCGGCACGCCGTCGGCATCGACCGGGATGGGGGTTGAGCCGGTCGTGTCCACGCCCAGGCCGATGACCTGATCGGGCCGGAAGGACGGGTGCGCCTCCGCCCGGCCCAGCACGTCGATGATGACGCTGAGTGTGCCGTCTAAGTAGTCCTGTGGGTGCTGGCGGGCTACGTCAGGGTCGCGCTCGTCGAGCAGGACGCCCGCGTTGCCGTGCGGATAGGGGAAGATGCCCGAAGCGATCTCCTCGCCCGTCGCCACGTCCACCAGCAGGCCGCGCACGGAGTTGGTGCCGTAGTCGAGACCGATTGCGTAGTGAGACATGAGAACTCTTGTGTCAGTCACCCCCGAACTTCAGTCCGGGGCTGGGAGTTGCGCGCTGCCCGCCCGTGAAGGCGAGGATGAGGATTGGTCCGGTCCCTTGGCCTGCGCGAACTCGACTCCTGCCTTTAGGCGACTGGTGGTTACAGCCCTATCGTCGGGCGTGACTTGCTCCGGCGTCGCACCCAGAGTTGCACGGTCATGGTGAGGACGAACAGGCACAGGCCCTCGGATGCCCCGCCCCACCAGTCCACCGGAAGCCCGTCACGCCGCTGTATGTGAACGATGAAGACGCTCGTCAGCAGACCGGCGACGCCGTTGATCAGGCAGACCAACCAGAGCGGGGGCAGTGGCCTGCCCCCGCTCAACGGCTTGGGATGGTTGGGTATGTTGTTGTCCTGACTGGCCCGGCGACCGCCGAGCCGTTTGTCCACGCGCCCAACAAGAAGTGATGCCTAGCCGCCGGCGCCGGCGTTGCCCAAGCTTGGGTCGTACTGGGTGGCCGGGACTGTGGCCGCGCCGCCTGTCCCCACCGGCGCGGGCAGGGCGCCGTATTGCTGCTGCGCGGCGAGCGCGTCCGGGGTGGCGGGGACGCTGACCGCGCCGCCGGGGGCGGTTTTCACCACGATGTCGCCGAACTCCTCGGGGGCTTGTGGGTCTGCGGGTCGCGGTAGTAGATCGCGCCCGCGTTCGGGCCTTTGTCCTCGCGGTAGAGCTGCGGCTTGCCGCCGGGGCCGCCGGCGCTGGCATTCGCCGCGGCCTGGTTGTTGGCGACATCCTTTTTGTACAGGTAGAACAGCAGGGCGGCTCCGGCGAGCAGGACCACCTTCTGCTTGGTGGACAGGCCGGGCTTGGCCGGCTGGGCGCTGGGCTGGGCATTAGTATTTGTGGTGTCAGCCGGAGCGCTGGTGGATGTCTGGCTGGTGTCGTTGTTCTTGCTGCCGCAGCCCGCCGTGACTGCCAGCGTCGGCAGGGCGAGGG
>CAXUCQ010000045.1:0-2362 GCA_964249295.1 uncultured Armatimonadales bacterium
ACGCCCAACCGCGCCCCGCTCCAGCCGACCGCCTTTCAGCGCCTGCCGATCGGCAGCGTCACGCCTCAAGGCTGGCTCCGGCAGCAGCTTCTGCTCCAGGCGGACGGGCTGAACGGGCGGATGCCGGAAGTGTCGGACTATCTCAAGTACGAGGGCAACGGGTGGGTCACGCCCAACACCAATGTCGGCTGGGAAGAAGTCCCCTACTGGCTGCGCGGCTTCGGCGACCTGGGCTACGTGCTCGGCGACGAGAGGGTCATCACGCTGACCAAGAGGTGGATGAGCGGCATCATAGCCAGTCAGCAGCCTGACGGCTGGTTCGGTCCCGTGGGCGCCCGCACGTCGCTCGACGGCGGCCCGGACCTCTGGCCCCATATGCCCGTCCTCCGCGCCATGCAATCCTACGCCGAGTACACCGGCGACGCCCGCGTCGTCCCGTTCCTGACCAAGTTCTTCCGGTACGAGAACGGCGTCGCCCCCGGCCAGTTCAACAAGAGCTGGGCCGCGACGCGATGGGGCGACACCCTGGACACGATCTTCTGGACCTACAACCGGACGGGCGACGGTTTCCTGCTGGACCTCGCCAAAAAGATACACGCCAACTCCGCCGACTATGTCCACGGGATGCCGACCTGGCACAACGTCAACGTCTCCCAGGGCTTCCGTGAGCCGGCCCAATTCTGGCTTGTTTCGGGCGACCCGGCGCACCTTCAGGCGGCGTCCGACGACTATGACCTCGTCATGGCGAAGTACGGCCAGTTCGCCGGCGGCGGCTTCGCGGGCGATGAGAACTGCCGCGAGGGCTACCACGACCCGCGGCAGGGCTTCGAGACCTGCGGCATCGCCGAGCTGATGCAGTCGTTCGAGATCCTGACCCGGATTTCCGGCGATCCCCTTTGGGCAGACCGCTGCGAGTACATCACGTTCAACTCCCTGCCCGCCGCGTTCGACCCCGCGCAGAAGGGGACTCACTACATCACCAGCGCCAACTCGATCCAGTTGGACAACCAGCCCAAGGGCAATGACTTCAACAACGATTGGCCGATGCAGGTCTACGAGCCGGGCATCCATAACTACCGCTGCTGCCCGCACAATTACGGCATGGCCTGGCCGCAGTACGCCGAGGAGATGTGGCTCGCCACCGCCGACAGGGGCCTGTGCGCCTCTCTGTACGCGCCGAGCGAGGTCCGCGCCAGGGTCGGCGACGGCACGACGGTCAAGATCATCCAGGCCACGGAGTA
This sequence comes from uncultured Armatimonadales bacterium, assembly GCA_964249295.1. Classification (GTDB taxonomy): domain Bacteria; phylum Armatimonadota; class Armatimonadia; order Armatimonadales; family Capsulimonadaceae; genus CAZZVX01. The sequence goes on from CAXUCQ010000045.1 coordinate 1,242, forward strand.
CCCGTACCGCGACACCATACAGATGACGCTGTCGACGCCCCAGCCCGTCGCGTTCCCGCTCTACCTGCGTATCCCGCAGTGGTGCGTCAATCCGACCATCAAGGTGAACGGCAAGGCCGTCCCGGCCCAGACCACGCCGCTTTCCTATCTCGTCATAGATCGCCGATGGCACAGCGGCGACGTCGTCTCATTCCACCTGCCGATGCCGATCACGCTCCGCACCTGGGCGCAGAACGGGAACTCGGTTTCGGTGGATCGCGGTCCGCTGACCTACTCGCTCGCCATCGGCGAGGAGTGGACCCGCACCGGCGGCACCGACCGGTGGCCGGAGTATGAAGTCCACCCGACCTCCGACTGGAACTACGGCCTGGTCGTGGACGCCCAGCAGCCGGCGCACTCGTTCGACGTCGTCCAGAAAGGCGGGCCATTGCCGGACAACCCGTTCACCCACGAAACGAACCCCATCGAGCTGCGCGCCAGGGTGAAAAAGATCCCGCAGTGGCAGGCCGATATGCACAACGTCGTCGGTCCGCTCCAGCCCAGTCCGGCCCGAACCGACGAGCCGACGGAGACCGTCACGCTGCTGCCCATGGGCGCCGCCCGGCTGCGCATCACCACATTCCCGACCGTCGGCGACGGCCCCGACGCCCACGAATGGGTCGCCCCCGTCAGGCCGGACGTGCTCGCGTCCTCGTCGTTCATCCACGACGAACTCGGCGCCTTGAACGACGGCAAGGAGCCGGCCAACTCCGATGACCAAAGTATCCCCCGCTTCACCTGGTGGGACCATAAAGGCACAGCCGAGTGGGTCCAGTATGACTACAATAAACCCACATTTGTCTCCGGCGTTTCCGTGTATTGGTTCGACGACACGGGCGTCGGCCAGTGCCGCGTCCCCAAATCCTGGCGCTTGCTCGCCAAAAGCGGCGACACCTTCAAGCCCGTGGCGGGTGCGTCCGCTTACGGCACGGCGCGCGACCAGTATAATCGCGTCACGTTTCCCGCCATCGCCGCGACCGCCCTGCGCCTGGAAGTCCAGCTCCAAGACGGCTTCTCCGGCGGCGTCCTGGAGTGGAAAGTCGAGCGGGCAACGGGAACTCCCACGGCCTGACAGGGTAACG
>CAXUCQ010000045.1:2372-5375 GCA_964249295.1 uncultured Armatimonadales bacterium
GGGGCATCCCCCCGGGCCCCTTCTCCGTCCTTCAAACCGACAGGCCTCCATGACCACACAGGAACAGTACGACATCATCGGTGACGTTCACGGCTGTTACGATGCCCTGCAGCGCCTGTGCCAAGCGCTGGGCTATGACGGCGACTTCCGCCACCCGGACGGGCGCACCCTTGTCTTCGTCGGCGATCTGGCCGACCGAGGGCCGGGCAGCGTCCGTGTCCTCCGCACCGTGAGTCTGCTGGTCAGCCAGGGACTCGCCCGATTGGCGCTGGGCAACCATGACGAGGCCCTGATCAGTTGGCTCTGCGGGCAGCCCGTCGACATCCACAAAGGCGGACTGGACAAGACCATCGCCGAGATCGAGGCGCGGGAAGACAAAAAGACGTTCAAGAAAGCGCTGGCGATGCTGCTCGGACAGGCCGCCCCCTATCTGGTGCTGGACGGCGGCGCGCTGATCGTGGCTCATGCGGGCATCGAGGAGGCGATGATCGGCAGGACGGACGCGGAGACGCGGCGATTCGTGCTGAACGGCGATGCCATCGGCAGGTCACCCGAGGGCAAGACCCTGCGGCGCGACTGGGCCGCCGATTACCACGGCCCGGCCTTCATCGTTTACGGACACACGCCACAGGAGCGGGCCGAAATCCGGGGGAACACGGTGAATGTCGATACCGGGGCGTGCCGCGGCGGGCTTCTGACAGCCTGTCGCTGGCCGGAACGAACGCTGGTCTCCGTACCTTCCCGCTTCCGACACAGAGACTGAGGCGCGGGCGGCAGAAGCTGCCCAGCCAGAGAGTCGCCCCATACGCACAAAGCGCCCACAGCCAGAATGGGCGCCTGGCAGGAGCCGGGATGGGAGTCACATGGGCCGCCGGGCGCGGTGCGAACAGCATCGCCTCCTGAGTCGCCTGCAGCCACGACCCTTCGACTTGCTCCAGCGCCGAACGGTCCGCCGTCGTCCCTGCCCCGTAGCGGTGGGCCAGTCCGTGAATCAGGGCCAGATAAAATCCCTGCCGGCGCTGGAAGTCGCCGGCGTCGCCCGGATCGCCGGAGTGCGTCTCGACGAGCAGGGAGAGCGCCCCCTGCCGGGCGAAGTAGCGGTGCGCCAGCCGGGCATCGGCATCCGCGCCGTAGGCCGTCTGGAACACCTGATAGCCGGAGGCGTTCAGCCTCTGACTCGCAAGCGACTGCAAGCCATGCGCGGCACGGTCCAGGCCGGTCTCGTCGCAACGCGGCCCCTCGACACAGTTGGCGTTGTAGGGGTCATCGCCGTCCCAGTTGTGCGCGTCGATGATGATCTGGGGCCGTATCAGCCGCGCGGCGCGGGCTGCGGCCTGAGTTTCGGGCTGCGAGAACACGCCCCAATCACGGTTCAGGTCCGCCCCCACTCCGTTGCGCCGCGTCATCGCGTCCGCCCCGTCCGGGTTGACCATCGGCATCAGGTACAGCGTGACCCGCTTGAGGTCTTGGGTCAGCGTGGGGTCGTGTCCGGTCGTGACCGTGTGCAGCAGCCGCAGCGCCGCCTCCGTCGAGGCCGGCTCGTCCCCATGCTGACGGCACAAGATGAGTATCCGTACCGTGTCCTGCGGCGCGGCGCTGGGGTCGGCCAGCCGCGCCAGCCAGAGGGTCTTGTGGCCGCGCGCCGACTGTCCCAGCGGAGCCAGCCGCAGCAGGGGCGACTGCGCGGCCTCCATGGTCAGAATCTGTGTCATCCGCCGATGACTCGTGACAGCGGGCGGACGGCCCGCCGCCCGCGCCGCCACTGCCGGAAGGAACGCCAGCAGACAGATTAGCAGCCTGACACGCATCAGTCCTCAAACACCCGTGGAAGCCTGGCGCTCGCCGTGATCCGCCGCGCCGGCACGTCCGCAATGTCGCCCGGCTGAACGCCGGGGATGTCGGTCACATCGACGGTGCAGATCTGCATCGCGACGCGCCCAAGCACAGGCGCTCGCTGTCCCCGGACAGAAACAAAGACGCCTTGCCCTCGGCCTATCAGCCCGCGCAGCAGCGTTTTCAGGCCGCGCCAGCCTGCGTTCGCGCTCGCCGGAGTCACCGTGAACCCATCGGCATATCCTACCGGCACCACGGCGAGTTTGGTGGGGCGCCGCGTGACGTGCTCCCCGCCATAGCCGACCGGCGTCCCAGGCGGCACGTCACGCACGGCCACGATCCGCGCCTGCATCCGCCAGGTGTCCTGAAGGTCGAGACGGTGCGGTACTTCCTTGCTGGGATATTGCCCATACAGGATCGTACCGGGCCGGACCGCATCCAGCCGCATCTCCGGGAACCGCATCATGGCCGCCGAGTTGGCGCAGTGCCGCAGACCGACATCAACCCCGTCACTCCGAAGGCGCTTGATTACGTCCTGAAACGCTGTGAACTGCTTGCGCGTGAACGTCGAGTCGGCCTCCAGCGCCCGCGCGAAGTGGGTGTAAATCCCGGCGAAGTCCACGCGCTCCTGCGCGGCGATCCGGCGGCCTAATGCCGCCGCCTCGTCCGGCAATGCCCCGAGCCGCCCCATGCCTGTGTCGATTTTCAGGTGGACTCGCGCCTGTCCTTGCATGAAGGCCAGAGCGTCGGCCAGCGCCGTCAGGCCTATCTCGTCGCACAGCGTCAGATCCACGTCCGCCGCCAGCAGCGGCGGCAGTTGGTCCGGCAGAGGCGGCAGGAACACGAGGATGCGCCCCATCACGCCCGACGCGCGCAGTTCCAGCGCCTCCGCAGGCGTCGTGACGGCGAAGAAGGCCGCCCCCGCCGCTGCCAGCGCGCGGGCCGTCTCCCCTGCCCCGTGTCCGAACCCATTGGCCTTGACGACGGCGATCACGCGCGGCGGCGGCCCACCATCCGCGTCCTGGGCCAGCAGGTTTTGGACGGCGTCGAAGTTGTGTCCGAGCGCGCTGCGGCTGACGCGCACCCAAGCATCGGCGGTCGGTTCTGGATTCACTCGCCGTCCTTGGTCCCTGTTCCGGCAGTGTCCGTCCCGGCGCCAGCCGGAGCAGG
>CAXUCQ010000045.1:5385-11016 GCA_964249295.1 uncultured Armatimonadales bacterium
GCACGGTCACCATGAACTGATAGTGCGCCTGCCCGCGCGCCGCCACGTCCCGCCCGCTGCCGCTGAGCCGGTTCGTCTCGAACAGGATCGTCGGCACCCCGGCCACGACACACTCGTAGCGATGGGCCAGCCGCGCCGGGTGATGGTCCGTGATCCAGTGGCAGGTGATCGGGAAGCCCATCGCGTCCATCGACGTTTTCACCGTCGTCGCCGTCCCCGCGCACGTCTCGATCAGCGCCGGACTCGCGCCGCTGCCGACGCCCGCCGTTTCGGTGAAGTCGCCGCGCGTGTCATTTGGGTAGAGTTCGTGCTGGTCGGTCATCAGGTCCGGTTGCAGCGCCATAATCGTCCGGTACCACGCCTGCGTCTCGGGCTGCGTCCGCCGCAGCCAGTCGCGGTTGAGATCGACATCATGGGAGTTGTGCCGCAGGAACGCCTCCGCCCCGTCCGGGTTCGCCATCGGCACCACGTAGACCGTCACGCGCCCCAGGTCCTCGGCCAGAGTTGAGTCCGGCGCGGCCTTCACCAAGTCGCGGACAAACACCAGCGCCCCTTCGGTGCTCGCCGGCTCATGCCCGTGCTGACGGCAAAGATAAAACACGCGCTTCGGCGCCGTCACGTCCGCCGGGGCATCCACAGTGGCAGCGCCGCCTCCGTCCGTGTCGGAAGGCGTGACAATCGCCGGTTTGTGCAGCGTCACCATCCAGATCTCGCGCCCTCTGACCGAGCGCCCGATGCTGGAGAGTTGCATCCGCCCTTCGCCCTGCGTCTTATCGTATTGAAGAAGCGCGTTCAATTGGGCGACCATCGGCGCGTAGCGCGTCGTCCCCGGCGGACGCTTCAGATTCCGTTCCGCGTGTCCTGGCACCAGAAGCGCCGTGAAGAGTGCCGTCACAGCCAATACAGTACGTGTTGAACGAGGCATAGTGCGTCTCCGAAAATCGGTCGTGTCAAAGCCATCTGGGGAGGGTGTCTCCCCTATCCTCGTACAATTACGGAAATTATCGGCAATTCCTTGCCGGGTTTGCAGTCGGGGTGGAATGGAATGAGGATTGGATGCACACACGGCCTGTAGGTACGGGGCGAGAGGGCGCGGGTTGGGAACCCACGTCTGGGCGGCGGAACGCCAAGCACCCTTCGGGTGCGGGAGAGAACGCAAGTGTCGTTATGCGTCCAAAAGACGCTCGGCGGCCAAGCCGTCACACAGACGTGGGTTGGAAACCCACGCCCCTAAACCCGCGCCCACGCTGTCTACTTCCCGCGCAGGCGGCGGGCGATCTTCTGGGCGGCGGGTTTGCCGACGGTGAAGGCCCAGTAGGCCGCCTTGTTGTAGACCAGGTCCCACTCGCCGATGTACTCGACGTAGCGCGGGCTGAAGCCCTCTTTGAAGCGGTTCAGCCCCTGGAGGTGGTCCTCTTTCTCGACCTCCGCCGCCGACTCACCTTCCTGGCGGCGGCGCGGGCTGACGCCGCGAAAGTCGTACCAGCGGCAGCCCAAGGACTTGGCCCAGGAGATCATCGCCCACTGCATCCCATAGTTGGGCATGACGTTGCGGTGCTCGTTGGAGGACGCCCCGAACACGTACCACGCTTTGTCGCCGATGGTGAAGCAGATGGCCCCGGACAGGAACTGCCCTTCGTAGCGCGTCAGGAACAGCTTCGCCATGCCCGCGGGTTCTAAATTGTCCCAGACCTTCTGCAGATAAGACAGCGGGTACGGACGATAGCCGTCACGTGTACCCGTGATGACATAGAGTTTGTGAAACATGGCAAGGTCTTCCCGGTTCGTGTCCGTCACGACCTCGACAGTGTGCTTCTCCAGTGCCAGCTTGATATTTCGGCGCGTCTGCGACTTGAAGGACGCCCGAATCTCGTCCAAAGAGCGCCCGGCCAGGTCGAGCTGCATCACGCAACGCGGCTGCATCCCGCCGAAACCCTGCGCGTCGCCGCCGACCGCCGGGGCAAAGCCATACGTTTGGAGCAGCGAGACAAGAGCCGTTTCTTCAACGGGGACAGCCGGGTCGATGCGGAAGAACGCCGCGCCGTCCTGCTTCGCCCGGTCTTTGACCGCGAGAAGCAGAGATTGAAGGGCGTTTGAATCGCCCCAGTCGGCGAGCAGCGGCCCGCGCGAGGCGTAATAGTAGGGGCCGACGAGCGGCAGTGTCCGGCGCAGCAGCGCGACGCCCGCGACAAGCGCCCCGTCACGGAAGACGCCCAGGCGGACCGGCGTCCAGTCGGGGCTTTTCACCGCGCCCCATTCCCAGGCCTGGAGCACGTCGCCTTCCGGCAGACGGCCCACGAATTCATTCCAAAGGGCGTGGTCCGCCTCGCCCACGAGTTCACGAGCGGACACGGCAGCGGAAGGAGAAGAAAGAGAAACAGTCAAAACGGGCTACCGAACCTCGACGACTTCATAGACGGCCTTGCCCGCCGGGGTCTGCACCTCGACGCGGTCTCCGACCTTGTGGCCGAGCAGCGCCTTGCCGACCGGCGACGTGTTGGAGATTTTGTTCAGCATCGCGTCGGCTTCCATGACGCCGACGATGGTGTATTCGAGGTCTTCGTCGAACTCCGCGTCGTGGACTTTGACGACCGAGCCGAGCGCGATCACGTCGCCGCCGCCGACGTAGTCCGCGACCTTGGCCCGCTCCAGCGTCAGCTTCAGCCCCTGAATCTTGCCCTCCAGGAAGCCCTGCTGTCGTTTGGCGTCGTGGTAGTCGAAGTTCTCGCTCAAGTCGCCCATCGCGCGGGCTTCCTTGATCCGGTCGGCGATGGCCTTGCGCTCGACCGTGCTCAGGCGCTCCAGTTCCGCTTCCAGCTCTTTGTACTTGGCGGGGGAAAGAATGATCTCGTCGTCGTGCATCTCATCAACCCAGAGTCAGGCAGAAGCCGTTCGGCGCGTCTGCCGTCGGAGAAACGTTGAGACACTATACCACAGGACAGCCCGGCTGTCAAATGGCCCGCGCCGCGTTTGACAAGCGCTCGCGCCGCCGGGTACACTTCGCTATTAAGCCGTCCACGCAGAGACGGCGCAACGAATGGGGTTGATGTCAACGGCACGGCACAAGCGCCTTTTTGTCCTGCTACTTCTCGGTACCGGGGTTCTGACGCTTTGGCAACTGGGACACCTGCCCCTGCTCGATGTGGATGAACCCGTCTACGGCGAAGTCGGCAAGGAGATGGCTCATGCAAGTCTGGCCGGCTGGCTGTCGCCGCACTACAACGGCGCTCTCTGGTTTGACAAGCCCCCCCTGTTCTACTGGCTGACGGCTCTGTCTATGCGGCTGTTCGGCGTGTCCGAATGGGCGGCCCGCCTGCCCAGCGCGCTGTTGAGCGTCGCACTGGTCGGCGCGACTTACGGCCTCGCCCGACGCGCATACCCCCACGTGCCGCAGGTCGGCCTATGGTCTGGGTTCGTCCTGGCAACGTCGGTGCAGTTCTTCCTGCTCAGCCACGCCGCCGTGACGGACATGACGCTGGCGTGTACGCTGGCGGCGGCGCTGCTGGGCGTTTACGGCTGGGCGGAGACCGGACGCGGGCGGTGGATGGCGCCGGCCGGGGCGATGACCGGCCTGGCCGCGCTGACCAAAGGCCCGGTCGCCATCGTCCTGATCGGCCTGCAGGTCATCGTTTTTCTTGTGGCGACGCGCCGGGCCAAGCGGCTCTTATCCCCCGCCTTGTGGGGCGGCTTCGCGCTCTGCCTGCTGATCGCCCTACCGTGGTATCTGGCGATGATCCGCCTGCACGGCGGGCTGTTCATCCAGGGCTTTTTGGAAGCCAACAACGTCACGCGCTATTTGAAGGCCGAACACCGCGAGACGCAGCAGTTCTACTACTACATCCCGGTCTTCTGCGGGTTTTTTCTGCCGTGGACGCTGGCGTTGCCGACCGCCATCGCGTCGGCAGTGCAGAGCCTGCGTCGGGAGCGGCGGGAACACGACAGTCCGCAGCCGACGTTGTTCTTGATACTGTGGTTCTCACTCGTCTTCGTGTTTTTCTCGGTGTCGCAAACGAAGCTGATTACCTACATTTTCCCGGTCTTCCCGGCGGCGGCCATCCTTGTCGGCAAGGCGATCGTGGAACGAGTCACAGTGGAGATGAGGGACAGGACGGCCTGGGCGTTCGGCTTACTGTTGCTGATTTTGGCGGTTGCGTTTGCCGTTGTGGGGCGTAAATACCACGTCGCCCCGGTCACGACGAACCTTTGGGTGATCGTTCTTGGCGGCGCCCTGGCGGCCGTCCTGTCACCGGCAGTGCGGGGGCGCTGGATGGCCCCCGGCGCGGCGCTGGCCCTGATACTGCTGATCGGCTGGACATCGCCGACGTGGAAGACACGCGCCGCCGACGTGTCCGACCGGGACGCCGCCCTTGTCGCGGCGCGTTTCACGCCGCCCGGCACAGCCGTTTATGCCCTGGGCATGAAACACACCAGCCTCGTCTACTACTCGAACCGTCGTGTGATTTACGGCGACGACCGGGCCGAGGCCATGCAGGACATGGCGGCCCACCCGGACCATGTCTACGCGCTCGGCCCGCACGTCCTGGACGACCTGCGCGACCACTATGGCCTCCGCGCCTGCCGCGTCCTGTTCGCCAAGCCGCGCCTGACCCTGATACGGAAAACCACGGACACGCCATGAGCAACCCCATCCCGACGACGCTGCCCAGCCTGTCTTTCGTATTCCCGATGTACAACGAAATCGGCAACATCGAGGACTGCGTCGCGCAGGCCCTTGCGACGGGCCGCAAAATCACATCCGACCTCGAGATCGTCGTCGTCGATGACGCCTCCACCGACGGCTGCGGCGCACTCGCCGACCGGCTGGCCGAGCGTCACACCGAACTGAGAGTCCTGCACCACCCCAAGAACCGCAAGCTCGGCGGCGCCCTCCGCACCGGCTTCGCCGCCGTCACCAAGGAGTGGGTCTTGTACATCGACAGCGACCTGCCCATCGACATGGGCGATGCCCTGCGCGCCGTCCCGCTGACCCAGAACGCCGACATGGTCATCGGCAATCGCCAGGGCCGCGCCGAGGGCATCAAGCGCGAGGTCATGTCGTTCACCTACAACCGCCTGATCCGCTACGGCTTCGGCCTGAACGTCCGCGACGTCAACTTCGCCTTTAAGCTCTTCCGGCGCGTCATCTTCGACCACATTACGCTGCAATCCGAAGGGTCGTTCATCGACGCCGAATTGCTCATCGAGACCCACAAGGCGGGCTTCGCCATCGCCGAACTGCCGATCCAGTATTACCCCCGCGTTGCGGGCGTTTCGACCCTCGCCTCGGGTTCTGTCGTGCGGACCATCCTCCGCGAGATGTGGTCCTACCGTCAGGCCGCCCGCAGACGGCCCGCCATGCCCCAGGTCAATCCCGGTCCCGCCCTCCCGCGTCATGCGTAACATGGCCGCTCCATCTGCCCGCCGCGTCATCCTGAACGCCGACGATTTCGGCCTGCACCCTGCCGTCAACGAAGCAATCGAGCGCGGCCATCGTGAGGGCATGATTACCTCCGCCAGCCTGATGACTCTGGGCGATGCCTGCGACGATGCTGTTCGACTCGCCCTCTCTCTTCCTAGCCTTGACCTCGGCCAGCACTTCTGCCTGGTCGGGGTTTCCGGCTCCCCCCACAC
>CAXUCQ010000045.1:11026-12737 GCA_964249295.1 uncultured Armatimonadales bacterium
GTCAGTTCCCCGCCCGCGTCGTTGCCGACGCCCTGCGCCGCCAGCTCGACCTCGCCCTGCGCGTCCACCGACTGCCGATCTCGCACATTGACTCTCACCAGCACCTGCACGCGCTCCCGCCGCTGATGCGCGTCGTCTGCCGCGTCGCCGCCGAGTACGACATCCCCGGCATCCGCCTGCCTCTCGACGGCCCCGCCCTAGCACCCGTAAAGCCTGGTCGCCGCGCCCAGGCCGCCGCCCTGCGCGCCGCCTGCCGCCTGTCACGGCGCTACATCACGGCGAGTGGCCGACGCACCACCGACCACTTCTCCGGCATGGCCGTTTCGGGCCACCTGTCGCCAGCGATTCTCGCCGCCTATCTCCAGAACGCCCGCCCCGGCACGACGGAGCTCGTCTGTCACCCCGGCGCGGACAACGCCGCACTCGCGGCGCTCTATCCTTGGGGATATGACTGGGAGGCAGAGCTTGCCGCCGTCATCAGCCAAACTTCGCAGGTCTCAGCCCCAACAAGTCTTATCTCATGGCGCGACCTTTAACTCTACTCATCTCGCTTGAACGAGAACAGCCCGGCCACATCTGGCCGGGCTGTGATTTCTGTTGCTTCGTCAGTGTCGCTACTTATAACTCGCCGCGAGCGAGCCGGCGATGGCGTGCCAGCCGTCGGCGAGGATGAAGACCAGGACCTTGGCGGGCAGCGAGATCACGGTCGGCGGCAGCATCATCATGCCCATGCTCATCAGCAGGGAGGACACGACCAGGTCGATGATGATGAACGGGATGTAGACGATGAACCCGAAGATGAAGCCCGTCTTCAGTTCCGAGATCACGAAGGCCGGGATGACGACCTGCATCGGCAGCGCGTCCGCCGGGTGGTTCGGGTCCGTGATGGTCGGCGGGGGCGTCTTGCTCATCGCCAGGAACAGCTTCAGGTCGTCTTTGTAGGTCTGGGCCACCATGAAACGGCGCAGCGGCGTTTCGCCCCTCTCCACCGCCGTCGGGAAGTCCATCTTGTTGGACAGATACGGCTGCAGGGCGTCCTGGTTCATCTGGTTGAACGTCGGACTCATCACGAAGAACGTCAGGAACAGGGCCAGGCCCAGCATCACCTGGTTGGGCGGGATGTTCTGGGCGCCGATGGCCGACCGCAGGAACGACAGCACGATCACGATCCGCGTGAACGCGGTCGTCATGATCAGCAGCGCCGGCGCCAGCGTCAGCACCGTCATCAGCAGCAGGATCTGCAGCGTGTTCGCCACCTGCTGCGGGTTCTTGGCGGGGCCGCTTCCGGGGATGGTCGGGATCGACAGGCCGCTGAGCGAGGCGACACCCTGGGCGTGCGCCTGGGAGACGGAAACGCCGCAGGCGAGGAGGCCGAAGAGCAGAATACGACCGAGAATGGGGCGGAAGGGTTGCTTTAGCATGGCTAATCTTCAGGCTGGTGGGGTGTCTTACTTGGCTTGACCGTTCACGAGGGACTTCAAACGGTCCGTTGTTGCCGACAGCGTCGCGTGCGTCACGTCCGCGCCGTTGGCCGTGGGAGGGGTCACGCCCATGCGTGCCAGATAGGCAGCGAATGCGGCGGCGTCTTCGGGCGTTTCTCCATTCTGGGTTTCTGCGCCCGGAGGCAGAAACTCGGCCACTTCCGTCAGCAGCGTCACCGACTGGCCTGTCGCCCCCAGCAGCAGGACTCGCCCGCCCAGCGCGCCGAGGT
>CAXUCQ010000046.1:0-12602 GCA_964249295.1 uncultured Armatimonadales bacterium
TTGGCTCTTAGAGCCCTCCCGCATACGGGTCCGGCATCGGGGGCGGGGGGGGGGACCCCGCCCCTACATCGGATGGTGCGACGGCCCGTAGGGGCGGGGTTCCCCCGCCCTGTTCTCCTCGGCCTCCGTCACACGATCTATGCGAGAGGTCTATTGAAGAAAACATTACACATCTGGGGCCTGGGCCTCGCGGCGTCGATGGCCCTTGCCGCCGGCCCGGCATCGGCCCAGACCGCCGATGTCTTGAAGTCGCACAACGATTTAGCCAACACCGGCCAGAATCTGCAGGAGACGGCGCTGACTCCCGCTCTCCTGCGCGCCGGAAGATTCGGCCTGCTGTTCCGAGTCCCCGTGGACGCGGACATCGGGCCGAACATCCCCCACAACCTGAGCGGCGCGGAGGTCTACGCGCAGCCGCTGTACCTGGCCGGGATGCCGCTGCCCGGCGGGGGGCGGCGCAACGTCCTGTTCGTCGCCACCGAGCATGACAGCGTCTACGCCTTCGACGCCGACACCGGAGCGGCGCTCTGGAAGCGGACGGACTTCGTGGACGGGCGGACGCGCCGGCCCTTCTGGGGCAACTCCGACCTGCAGCCGGAGATCGGCATCACCGGCACGCCCGTGATCGACCCGGCGACCGGGACACTGTACGTCGTCGTCGCCACGATGGAGAACGGCGGGGCGGCGCCGTCCGACTTTCACCAGCACCTGTACGCGCTCGACTGCGCGACCGGTGCGGACAAGTTCGCGCCCGGCTTCCCTGTGGAGATCACCGCGACCTCCCAGGGGACCGAAGGCCGGCCCGAGACCGGCCCGATCGCGTTCCGCCCGGACCTGGAGAACCAGCGCCCCGGCCTGGTCCTGAACGCCGGCAAGGTCTACGTCGCGTGGGCCTCCCACCAGGACCAGGGGCCTTACCACGGCTGGCTGATCGCCTACGACGCCCGGACAGGGGCCGTGCGGGCGGCGTTCAACGATTCGCCGAGCGTCGCCCGGTACGGCGCGGGTATCTGGCAGAGCGGCGGCTCGCCGTCGGTCGACGCCGCCGGGAACGTGTATGTGAGTACGGGCAACGGCGTCTTCGACGCCCCGACGGGGAACTGGGGCGAGTGCTTCCTGAAGCTGGACGGCGACACGCTCAAAGTCAAAGACTACTTCTGCCCGTTCAACCATGTGGGCCTGGACGGGGGCGACGCCGACCTCGGCACGAGCGGACTGCTGCTGCTGCCGGACGCCGTCGGCAGCCCCCGGCACCGGCATTTGATGTTCTCCGGCGGCAAGGTCGGGATGCTCTCCCTCGTCGACCGCGACGCGCTCGGCGGCTTCGACGCCGCCAGAAACAACGTCGTGCAGGAGATCGAAGTCCCCGCCGACGGCGACGGCAACACCAGCAAGCACTGGTACGGCCTTTACAGCGTCCCGGCGTACTTCCACGGCGCGGTCTACTATGTGCGGACGGGCGAGTACCTCAAGCGCGTGCCGATCTCGGACGGGCATCTGGAGGAGTCGCAGACCGTCGCCAACACGACTCAGAGGTTCGGATTCCCCGGCGCGACCCCGAGCGTCTCGGCCAGCGGCTCCGACAACGGCATCGTCTGGGCGACGGAGTCGTACTACCCGACCGGCCTGAACATGCAGGACCACGCCGATCCGGGGCGTCTGCGCCTGCACGCCTACGACGCCACGACGCTGGAGGAGCTCTACAACAGCGGTGACACGGCCCCGACCATCGACGGCACGGTTTATCGGAACTTCATGAAGTTCAACCCTCCCACCGTCACCAACGGGCGTGTCTATGTGGCGACCGCGGGCAGCGTCCTGGTCTACGGCGTCCAATCTCCCGCACTGGGATCGGACGTCACGGCGCAGGTCCGCATCAAGCGCGGCCGGATCAGCGTGGACAGGATGACGGGACGGATGAGTCAGGCGGTCACCCTGACCAATGTCGGCGCCACGGCCCTCTCCGGCCCCGTCTCGCTGATCCTGGACCATCTGAGCGCGGGGGTGAGGCTGGCCCTGGATGCCGGGAGCGGCAACGGCACGACCAGCGTTCCCGAGCAGTCCGGCGCGTTCTACCACAACTTCCCCGCACTGGCGCCGAAACAAAGCGCCGGCGCCGTGCTGACGTTTCTGCCGTTCCGCCAGGGTGTGCCGGGCGCGGCCACCGTGAATTACACTCCGCGCGTCCTTGCCGGGGGCGAAGCGCGCTAAACGACGGTTGAAGTGCGGTCGTCAACAGGTGCGGACCTCATACGCAAGCCCCCAGGACTGAAGTCCTGGGCTGAGAAACGCATTCTGCCCGCCCTCGCGGGCGCAGGAAGAGATACTCCGACGCCTTCACGGGCGGGCAACAGGCACTTTGTAGCCCAGGACTGAAGTCCTGGGAAGTCTTATGAAGAAAATCATCGTTTCCATCGCCCTGCTTTTGTTTGCGGCAACGGCTTTACAGGCACAACAACGGCTCACAGACGATGTGAATCCCTTGCTAGGCACGGCCACCTTGTGGGACAAGGCTGACTTGGGCTTCACGCCGACGCACCGGGCCTGGGGCGCGGAAGTGTTCCCTGGGGCGTCCCTGCCCAACGCCATGGTGCAGCTGACCCCGGTGACCAAATTCCACAGCGGCTCCGGCTATCAGTATGAAGACACCGTCATCCAGGCCTTCGCCCACACCAGCAAAGGGCATTGGAACCTGTGCAACATCCCACTGATGCCGGCGACAGGCAACATCACGCCGGATGACTACGGCTCCGCGTTCAGCCACAACAACGAGACCGCCCATCCGGGCTACTATCAGGTCTACCTCCAACGGTACGGCATCAACGCGGAACTCACCTCGACGTTAAGGTGTGCGTTTCACAAGTACACGTTCCCGGACGGGCAGAGTAAGAAACTCGTCGCGGACCTTGCCACGTCCAACGAGAAGGTGAAGAGCTGGGAGATCCACCAGGACGGGGGCCACGCCTTCAGCGGCTTGCAGCAGACCGGCGAGACGATGTACTTTTATGCGACTTCGAATCAGGGCATCAAGGACATCGAGACGCTGAAAAAGGGCGCGAAAGAAATCTCCGTCGTTGATTTCGTTGACGCGCCGGGTCCCCTGGAACTGCAGATCGGCTTCTCGTTCGTCAGCGTCGCCAACGCCAAACAGAACCTGCAGAAAGAGATGCTGGGGAAGAGCTTTGCGCAGGTAAGAGGGGAAGCGACGCAGACCTGGGAAACCCTGTTGTCGAAGATCAAGGTCTCAGGCGGCACGGAGCGTCAGCGGGGGATCTTCTATTCCTGCCTCTACCGCTCGTTCCTCTGGCCCGCCCTGCGGAGCGACGCGAACGGAGACTTCGTGGATGAAAGCGGGAAGGTCGTCAACAAGGGTTTCCGTTATTACACGCTGCCGTCTTTGTGGGACGACTACCGGAACAAACTGGTCCTGCTCGGGATGTTGTCGCCCTCCGTCAGCGTGGACGTGATCAAATCCTTGATCGACCGGGGCGAAAAGACCGGCTTCATCCCCACCTTTTTCCACGGCGATCACGCCGCCCCTTATATCGCCGGGACGTACCTCCGGGGCATCCGGGGTTTCGACGTTGAGAGCGCCTACCACCTGCTCTTGAGAAACGCGACCGTCGAAGGCGGGACCCGGCCGTACATCACGGAGTACATGGAGAAGGGCTACATCTCGGAGCCTGATCTGGCGCACCCCGTCCTGGAAACCAAGGCCAAAGCCGGGGTGACAAAGACGCTCGAGTACGCCTACGACGACTATGCCGTGGCTCTGCTGGCCAAAGAACTGAACGACACCGACAACTACAAGATGCTGATGAAAAGGACGGGCAACTACAAAAACGTGTTCGACCCGTCCACGGAGTTCATGCGCGGGCGATTGGCGGACGGGTCCTGGGTCAAGAACTTCGACCCGGAGCAGCCCTACTATGAATATATGTACCGTGAGGCGAACGCCTGGCAGTCTTCGTTCTTCGCCCCGCACGATGTCCAGGGGCTGATCGGCCTTTTCAAGAGCAAGCAGGATTTCGAGAACAGATTGGATCAGTTCTTTTCACTCCCCTGGAACGGTGTCGAGGCCGACAACCTGACGGGCTTTATCGGGCAATACTGTCAGGGGAACCAGCCCGATCACAGCTTCCCTTTTATGTACTACTTTGTCGGCAAACAGGAGAAGTCCCAGGTCCTGTTAAACAGAATCATGGACCGCTTCTACGACATGGGAAAGTACAAGCTGGCCTACGCCGGAATGGATGATGCGGGTGAGATGTCCTCGTGGTACGTGTTCAACGCCATCGGGCTTTACCCGTTTTCACCGGCGGACGAGGATTACATCATCTCCGTGCCTCTGTTCAACAAGGTGGAGATCCAGTTCGGGGACAAGAGCAGCACCATTGTCAGAAAGAACGCGGGCGACAAGATCAGCAACATCACCTACGGTGGTCGTAAGATCGACGGCTATTTCATCCCCCATCACGAGCTGATTCAGGGCGAGACGTTGGTCGTTACGACCGAGTAGCACGGGTGCCGTGTGACGATCAACGACGCTCGGGATGACCTGGAGAGCGTCATCAGCCGACGTTTGACGACAGAAAGTGAAAACTATGGGTGCAAGACTTCGTGGATTCCGCGCCGCGTGTTCGGCGCTCGGCGTGGCCGCATTGATCGGCGGCTGGGAGACGGGAGCCGCCGCGCAGACGCCGTGCATGGGCGCGCTCGGCCGGTTCACGGCCCCCGACGTGCCTGTCATGGGGCCTGCCGAAGAGGCCGCCCCCTTCGGCAACCCGAACGCCGTGATACCCCCCGGCCTGCCCGGCCAGGGCCTGGCGCAGCACCCGATGCTCTACGTCGGCGAGAACTGCAACACGATGTTCCTCATCAACAAGGGCAAGGTGGTCTGGACCTACGGCACCGGAAGAGGGCCTGAATTCGACGACGTGTGGATGCTCTCCAACGGCAACATCCTTTTCACCCGCATGAGCTACATCGCCGAGATCACGCCGGCCAAGAAGGTGATCTGGCGCTACGATTTTAAGACCCCCCGAGGACTCGATCACACCGAGGCCCACACCTGTCAGCCCCTCGGTCTGGACCGGGTCATGTTCGTCGTGAACGGCCTGCCGCCCAGGTTGATGGTCGTCAACATCAAGACCGGGGCCGTCGAGGTCAGCCACGAACTGCCCGACATCCAGCCGACGAATCCTGACAGCATCCACCCGCAGTTCCGGCGGGCGCGCGTCACCGCCCAGGGGACCTACCTCGTTTCCTTCCTGACCATGAATCAGGTCGTGGAGTACGACAAAGACTTCAAAGAGGTCTGGGAGTACAAGATCAACTCGCCCTGGGCCGCGCTCAGGCTCAAGAACGGCAACACGCTGATTACTGACGAAAAGGATGCCCTGACGCGCGAAGTCAACCCCAAGGGCGAGACGGTATGGGAGTTCGACTGCAAGACCGACCTGCCGGCGGAGTATCAGTTCGCCTCCGCGCCGCAGAGCTGCACCCGGCTGGCCGACGGCGACACGATCTTCACGTCGCGCGGCAGAGGCGGGCAAGGCCCGCAGCTCATCGAAGTCACCCCCGCCAAGAAAGTGGT
Organism: uncultured Armatimonadales bacterium; assembly: GCA_964249295.1. Taxonomy (GTDB): domain Bacteria; phylum Armatimonadota; class Armatimonadia; order Armatimonadales; family Capsulimonadaceae; genus CAZZVX01. Next base: position 5,597 of record CAXUCQ010000046.1, read on the forward strand.
GTGGGTCCTGCAGGACTGGAAAAACATCGGCGACGCGACCGCCGTGCAGGTCCTGGACGATCCGGGCGTCCCCGAGATTCCGGGGCAGTCGGAGCACTGACGATCCGGCCAAAGTTTAAGGACGCTATGATCAGACCTCGCGCCATCTGGAAACTGTCCCTGATGGGGATACTGAGCCTTCTCCTGGCCGCAATCGGCACAAGCCGCTCAGCCGCCAAGGGCAGGGAGGCTGCCGTCTTCGCGGCCCCGTCCCCCGAAATGGTGGACGTCAGCCACGGCCCCGGCGTGCCTTTCGGCGGCATCGGCACCGGCTTCTCGGTGTTCGGCAAGTACGGTTTCGTGGATGTTTATTTCGACGGTCGCCATCTCAACGGCGGCGACTGGCGGATCGATCAGCCGCCGCAGGAAAAGCCGTCATTCGCCTTTCAACTCACGGAAGGGGATAAAAGCACGGCCCTGCAGGAGACGCCGGTGGACTGGCTGCCGAACGCCCGACCGGTAGACAAAGTGCGGGCTTACGCCGATCTGCCCAAGGGGCATTTCGTCTTCGAAAAGGCGGGCGCGAAACTCGGCCTCGTCATGACCGGCTTTTCGCCCATGATCCCCCACGATCTGGCCGAATCCACCATCCCGGTGCAGGTGTTCGACGTTACGGTGGAGAACAAAGCGGACAAGCCTCGCGCGTTCAACCTGGCGCTCCTGCACCGCGACGCACTCGTGGTGCGGGACGGCGACGCCGTACTCGTGACTCCCAACGGAGAGACGGCGTTCGGCTGTGACGGCGGCGTCGCCGACACCCACGGCGTGAGCGCGTTCCTGAAACTCGCGCCGGGGGAACGCCGGACGGTCCGCTTCTACGTCGCCTGGGATTATCCCTCCGTCGGCACCACCTCCTCGGCGGCACGCCAGACGTACCGGCGGTACTACACCAGGCGGTTCCAGAGCGCGGGACAGGTGATCGATCTTGCGAGGCAGTCCGCCGATCACTGGTCCGCCGCCATTGACCGCTGGCACGCCGCTTATGACGTTCCGCCCGCATTCAAACGACTCTGGTTTTCGGCGCTCTGCTCCGTCAGCACCTCGACCATTCTGACCGACGATGTCTACTTCTTTGAACAGGAAGTCCCCCATGGCTGGGTCAACACCATGGACGTCAGCGTCTATCACAACTGGCTATATCTAATCAACTGGCCCGAGATCGAGCGGATGGACATGAACCAGTACTACCGGAGCATCCCCCGAAGCGGCGCGGACGCCGGCCTGGTCTGGCACTCCTTGTGGAACGACAGCTCGGACTACGCCGAAGAGCCGACCTTCATCGGCCGCGTTTACCGCGACTCGCTCTGGTTCAACGACCCGGCCTGGACGGTCCAGGGATTCTCGCTCGCCACCCTGGCCGCCAATCACGTCTATCACGCCGACAACTATCGGTACCTGCCCCACAACCGCGTCGGCAACCAGTCCTACGACATCTGGAAGATGCCGGGCGTTAATGCCTACGTCAGCGTGATGTGGGTCTACGGGCTTTACAGCCTAGATCGGATGTCCCAGACCCTGCATCAGCCCAGCATCATCGACGGCATGCCTGCGGGTGAGATGTTCTCCAAGGCGCGTCAGAGCCTCGACGCCTTGCTCTGGAACGAAGACGGGCATTATTGGAACACCTTTTATGTCCCCACCGACCGTCCCGAAAACGCCGACGCCCTCCAGCGCACGGACGGACAGGACACCTTCTCCGACCAGCTTTTCGGCAAGTGGCTCGCCCTGATCGACCCCCAGGCCGAGAGCGTGCTGCCTTCGGACAAGGTCCATGACGCGCTGCTGACGGTCTACACGAACAACCTCGTGGACGATCCGAAACAGGCATTCCGGGGCTGGGCCAACGGCATGCGGCCCGGCCACCATCCCGAGATGCAGGCCGGATACCACTCCCGCACCTGCTGGTTCGGACCGCAGGAGGAGCTGGCCTCCCTGCTGGCGGACGCCGGCGATGAAACGAGGTCGCTGGACGTTTTCAACTCGCTGGAATCCAGTCTGCACAACAACCACCTGTTCGTGGGCGAGTGGAACAAGTCCGTCGGTCCCGACGGCTTGAGCCGCACCCTGCCCGAAGAGCCGAACAAAGACACCCCGCGCTTCCCGCCATACCCGCGCTATAAATCGTGCTGGGAGTATCTCCTGTGCATTCTGGGACTGAAGATGGATGTGCAGAACTTCTATTTGAAGCCTTTTAAGACGATCGGCATCGCGCTCCATGACGTGGAACTGGCGGGGACACGATTCACCGTCACCGTCCACCCCGGCTGGACAAAAGTCCTGGTGAACGGCAGGCGGCAGACCGGCCCGGTGCGGCTGCCCCGGAGCCTGCGTGTGGCGAGGCTTGAGTTTATCAAGTAGCCTCCCGGCCCGGCGGCATCGTCACCTGTGAACACGACTGATGAGGTAACTGATTGTTATGACCACGTCGCAAATACGCTCTTTGTTGACGCTCTCGCTGCTGTTTGGCTTGCTGGCTCTATCTGCGCCGGAGGCACCGGCCGCCGCGCTCACGCCGTCCGCCGCAGGACTGGCCGTTTCCGTGGACGGACTCGGCGGAACCTACACCGTGACCGCCCAGAACCCGGCCTGGACCTTTTCAGGGACGGTCGGGGCGCCGCTGACCGATGTTCGGACCACAAGCGGCAGCGACAAGCTCGGCGGCTACCGCCAGATCGCGTTCGGCTGGAAGACCGACGCGCCGCGAACGGGGACGATCCGGCTGTACGACGCCCGGCCCCTCGTGCAATTCTCGGTCACGACGCCGCAGGCGGCGCATCTCAGCCAGGATTTCCCGGCGTTCACGACGTTCCCGCAGAACGTCCACACGCTCAGCTACACGGAAACAGCGATGGCCCCGCCTGCGGTCAATCATCTGAGAAACAACGGCACGCCCTGGTTCCTGTTCGATGACGCGGCGCACGCGGCCGTCCTTTCCGCCGGCTCGGACTTCCTGGTGGCCCAGATGCACGGGGACGGCAGGACGCTCCTCGCCAGCGGCCTGGACCCGAGTCTGACCGAACTGCCTGCCGGTTTCACGCACACGTCGTGGCTGGCGGTCGGGTCTGGGATCGAGGCGACGATTCATGCCTGGGGCAGTGCCGTGACCACCCTGAGCGGCAAGACGCGCCCCGCCGATGACGCCGATCTGATGGTCAAATATCTCGGCTATTGGACCGACAACGGGGCGTATTACTACTACAACTACGACAAGGCCAAAGGCTACGCCGGGACGATCCTGGCGGTCGCCGACGAGTATCGGGCGAAGAACATCCCGATCCGATATATGCAGCTCGATAGCTGGTGGTACCAAAAGACGCAGGTCCCGGCAGCGGGAGGCGCTCCCCGCGGCCTCAAGGTGGCAAGCCTGCCGGCGGAGAACTGGAACGCTTACGGCGGGACGCTGGACTACTCCGCGTCCCCGGCCTTGTTCCCGCAGGGGCTGGCGGCGTTCCAGAAGCGGCTCGGCCTGCCGCTGGTCGTCCACTCCCGTTGGATCGACCGGACCAGTCCGTACCATGCGAATTACAAGATCAGTGGGGTCGCCGCCGTTGACCCGCGCTGGTGGGACGACCGCACCGACTACTTGAAGAGCAGCGGGGTCGTGACCTATGAGCAGGACTGGCTGAACGAGATCTACAAAAACTCCCCGGCGATGGCAAGCACCCTGGACACCGGCCCGGCTTTTGCCGACAACATGGCCCGCGCCACGGAAGCGCACGGCCAGACGATGCAGTACTGCATGGCCCTCCCGCGCTTCTTCCTGCAAGGCACGCACTACAACAATCTGACGACCATTCGGACCAGCGATGACCGCTTCAAGCGGGACCGGTGGAACGATTTTCTTGACACGTCCATCCTGGCCGACGCGATGAACATCCGCCCGTGGACCGATGTCTTCATGTCTACGGAGATGGACAATCTGACGATCTCCGTCCTTTCGTCCGGCCCCGTCGGGATCGGCGACGAGATAGGGACAGAGTCGCGGCCCAACCTGCTGCGGGCCGTCCGCGAGGACGGCGTGATCGTCCGGCCCGATGCGCCGCTGCTGCCGGTTGACGCCAGCCTGATCGCCGACGCCGCCGGCCTGCATCGCGCGCTGCTGTCTTCGACACTGACGGACAACGGGCAGCGCACGGCCTACGCTTTCGCCTATACGCGCAATGGCGACACGCCGGGCGTTTCGTTCACCCCGGCCTCGCTGGGATGGTCCGGTCCGGTCTATGTCTACAAGCCCGCCGGTGGGGCCGGCAGGCGTCTGGAAGCCGCGGAGACCTATTCGGACACGCTCAGCGCCCCTGGCTGGGCGGAGTACGTCATCGCCCCGGTCGGGCGTTCGGGCATCGCATTTCTGGGAGACGCGGGCAAGATCACCGGCACGGGCCGTCAGCGCATCCCTTCCGTGCAGGACGCGCCTGGGAAATTGACGGCCCGCCTGGCGCTGTCGCCGACGGAACGGGCCGTGACGCTGCACGGCTATGCCGCCTCCGCCCCAACGGTCAGTGTGAAAGGCGGCAGCGCGCAGCCGGTCGCCTACGACGCGGCGACCGGGTACTTCACGGTTCAAGTCGCTGCGGACCCCAAGACGCAGACGACGCTTTCGGACGGCGACCCTGTGCGTCTTCTCAGCGTGGTCTTGCGGACAAAGGCATAAGAACTGGACATGAGTTTTGGCCACCGCAATCGCCGTTCGCTCCGCTTGCTGCTGAAAAAATCCGCGCTTCCGTCACTGGCGGCTGCCGTCGCGCTTCTTGTCGGCTGTGGTCTTCCGCCCGCTTGCAAGGCCGCGCCAAAACTGCAGAGCCTCGTCCCCGCGACCGCAGACACGTCCCCCGATTATTTCTGCACATGGAACATCCAGGGCTACTATTCCAGTTATGTCAGAGGGAAAGACAAAGGCTCACAAAAGGACGCCGTCCAGGAAAGCCGGTTGTTCGGACAGGGGCCTAACGAGAACTGGCTCGGGCAGTACGCCCCTGTCCGGCAGGACCTTTACTTCCTGATGGACGAGGGCTGGGACATGCCGGATGAAAACATCATGGTGCTGCCCAGCAGGTTCCCTTCTGATGCCGCTGCGACTCAGCCCGAAAGCTTCGAGAAACTTTCGGACGCCGTGAAGAAAAGTGGCTGGCGCGGGTTAGGGCTGTGGATGAGGGCGGACGCCCGGACGGATGACTTCTGGACGCAGCGGCTGCAGTGGATGAAGACAAGCGGCGTCGCTTATTGGAAGGTGGATTACGGCAACAACAGCCGGGACGAAGCCTGGCGGCGTCACCTCACGGAACTGGGCCGGCAGACCGACCCGGATTTGACCATCGAGACGGCGCTGATCCCGCACGCGATCACCTGGGGAGACACCTACCGGACCTACGACGTCGACCCACTGCTCTCGGTGCCGCAGACGCTCGGCAGAGTCGCGAGTGAGTTGCAGTATCGGGCGGAGCCGCCGGCCAAGGGGCTGATCAACTGCGAGGACGAGGTGTACATGGGGGCGGCCCTGGGGTGCTGCTACGGCGTCATGCGGCACAGCCTGGTCGGCAGCCTGCCGAGCGGGCGTCAGGACTTCGTGTTCCCGCCGCTCACGCGCGACCTGAAGCACTGTACCGACGAGGTCGTCCGGGCCGTCCGGTGGCACCGGATCGCGCCGGCGTTCGCCGTGGGCGCTGGCCCCGTGGCGATCACTCCCGAACAACTGACGGACAACTGGTTCTTTCAGAAGGACGAATCCTGGCGCATCCACGCCGGTCAAGATCAGTCGGCGGCCGCCCCGGCGGCCGTGACGCGCGGGCTTCCCTTGCCGGAGGTCACGCCGGTGTCCGGCAGCGTCAAGCCGTTCGTCGTCGCATCGCGCAACCCCAACGGGTCCGTGGCCGTGGCGGCGCTGGGGCGGACGCTCTGCTCGAGCGCCACGGATCGCCGGTGGATCACCGGGGAGGTGGCCGATGTCACACTGCGAGTCGGCCAATATTCCGGCCCGGTCGGCGTATTCGGCCGCTATCACGCTCTGACCCTGGTCTTCGACGAATATATGACCGGGCATCGGCTGCTCGCGCAGGACCTCGCCGGTGACGTCCCGCAGGACATCACCCGTCTCGTCCGCGTCTCGGGCGGCCGTGTGACGATTCCGGGCGCCGTGATCGACCGCATCGGCCGCAGCGCCGCGACGCCCGGCGATAAGTCTGATCCCGGTCTCGTGCTGGTCATCCGAACAAATTGAGGCTCCCGTTGCAAGCCGCCGCCGGCCCGCGACCATAAGGCAAGAGTTCATGGCATCCACCAAAGAAACGCATCAGTCAGCGCCCTCGGCCTTGGAGTCCGGCACATCAGGACACGGCACGCCGGGGCCGCGCGTGGGCAACTTCCGCTGGGTGATCTGCGGACTGCTGTTTCTGGCGACCATGATCAACTACATGGACCGGCAGGTGATCGGTCTGCTGAAGCCGCAGTTGTCCCATGAGTTAGGCTGGACGAACACGATCTACGGCAACATCACGGCCGTCTTCAGCTTCGCCTATGCGTTCGGCTACCTGTTCGGCGGACGGCTGATGGATAAACTGGGTGTGAAGCGCGGGCTGCCGCTGGCGGCATTTGTTTGGAGCTTATTCGCCGCGTTTCACGGGCTGGCGCGGTCCGTGACCGGGTTTTACGTCGCCCGTGCCGGCCTCGGCCTTTCCGAAGGGGGGAACTTCCCGGCGGCGATCCGCACGGTGGGGGAGTGGTTTCCGGTCCGGGAGCGGGCGCTGGCGACCGGCATCTTCAACAGCGCCACCAATGTCGGCGCGATCGTCTGCCCGCTGACGATCCCGCTGATCGCGCTGCATTTCGGCTGGCCGACGGCGTTCTATGCGACGGGGGCGCTCGGGCTGGTGTGGATCGTGTTGTGGGCCCTGACGTACCAGCCGCCGGAGACGCACCCCCGGCTCTCGCCGGCGGAGCGCACCTACGTTGAGGAGGGGCGTGCGCCCGTGAC
>CAXUCQ010000047.1:0-341 GCA_964249295.1 uncultured Armatimonadales bacterium
TGGCTTCCACTTCGGTGCTTATCGTCCGCCTCGGGAGGAGCGACGGGTTCGCGGTCGGCGAGCGTCCACCGACCGACCGCGAACTGCCCCGCGACCCACGCGCCCAGCGTCCCGAACGTCAGCGCCACCAGAGGGTTATAAAGAAAGTAATGCAGCAAGCCGCTGTGCGCGGACTGCGCCGTGACGCGCGGCGTCTGCCAGAACGGGTGCAGCAGTCCGACCAGACAGAACGGCACAAAAGCGCACGCCGCCGTGTTCAACGCCGACTCGCGCGCGATCCAGCCGAGCAGCAGGCCGCCGAACAGGGCCGGGCCGGCGAGCGTCAGGAACAAGGCCGAACC
>CAXUCQ010000047.1:351-1093 GCA_964249295.1 uncultured Armatimonadales bacterium
CCGTCATAAAAGGACCCCGTCGCAAAGTCACTCCCGCGCAGCCACCACAGGCCGGCGGCGTTGAGTAGCAGCGTCAGGGCCACCCCGGCAACGCCGGCACCGATCAGCCTCAGTGGCCGGAATGGGCGGCTCATCCCGCCGCGCCTTCCAGAACCGTGATCTGCGACCCCGTCGGCGTCTTGACGACCTCGACGCGCGTCGGGAAGGCGTCCTTCAACTCGTCGATGTGCGTGATGACGATGATCTTCTCGAAGTCGCTGCCGATGGCGCCCAGCGCGTCCACCAGCTTCTCCCGGCCCTTGCCGTCCTGCGTCCCAAAGCCCTCATCGATGATCAGCGTCTGCAGACGCGCCCCGGCCCGGCGGGCCAGCAGTTTGGACAGGGCGATCCGCAGGGCGAACGCGGCCCGGAACCCTTCCCCGCCGCTGTACATCTCTAATGGGCGCGTCCCCAGGCTGTCGCTGACTTTGATGTCCAGCGTTTCAATCGGGGCGTCTCCCTTTCGGCCCTTCGACTCGCGCAGCGTCTCGAAGTACAAGGACATATCGCCGTCGGTCAGTCGCTCCAGCAGCCGGTTCGCCTCTTCCTGGAGTTCGGGGATGGCGTTCTCGATGATTAGCGCCTGCACGCCCTTCTTGCCGAACGCGCGCGTCAGCTGCTCGTGGACCTCGGCGTCGCGCCAGGCCCCGGGAACGGGGGGGGAGTTTAAGGACCCCGGCACCCCCCATCCCCCCCCCCACCG
>CAXUCQ010000047.1:1103-12520 GCA_964249295.1 uncultured Armatimonadales bacterium
GCGCGCGGAACAGGTGCTTCTCTTTCTCGGCGCGCGTCAGACGCTTCCCGGCAAGCTCCGTCTGCGTCTTCTCGCGGCTGCCGATCTCCTGGCTGACGGTGTTCTCCTCCTGCCGCGCCGCTTTCCCCTGGGCGACGACCTGCTCCGTGCGCGCCTCGACCTGCGCCAGTTCCGAGCCGACATCCGGCAGTGCCGCGATCCGCCCTTCCACATCCTTCAAACTTTCCAGACGCTGTGCTTGGAGATGCTGCGTGCGGGCAAGCCGTGTCTCCGTCTCGCGCAGCGTCTTCTGGGCGTGTTGAAGCTCCAGATGACGGCGTTCGGCGTCGGCCAGCGCGGACAGCTTCGCCTTGGCCTCGGCGTACCGGGTCTCCACCCCTTCCAGCCGCGCCAGGTGTATGTGGTAGTTCTCGATACGGGCGCGGACTTCCGGGGCGAACTGCTTGGCCTCCAAGGCATGGGCGGTGTCCTCCCGCAGCGCAGCCAAGTTCGGCAAGTCTTTCTGCACCTCGTCCAACTGGAACAACTGCTGCTGGATCAGAACCAGGCGGTCCCGGTCGCCCCGCCCCGCCTTGATCTGCGCGTCGATCTGGGCCTCGCGCTTCTGGAGGGCCGTGATCCCGTCTTTCAACGCGGCGGCTTCGGCGCGGACACGCTTGCGCCCCTCCTGCGCCCGAGACAAGTGCTTCTCGTAACCGTCGCGCACGGACGCCACACGTTCGGGCGGCAAGGGAGCGTCGCAGACCTCGCACACGCCGCGCTGCTGATTCAAAGCCTCCAAACGCTCCTGCCAGTGCCGGATCTGCACGTCCAGCCCGGCGCTTTCTTCGCGCAGCGTGTGGAACTGCTTCTCGATGCCCTCACGCTCCCGGAGGACCGACTGCCGCTCCGCTTCCGCTTGCTCCGCCGCCGCGACGCGCGGGGCCAACGTCTCATGCTCGGCCTTCAGCATGGGGTAATCCCGGACGCGGGCCGCCGCCTGCTCATGGTCCCGCGCCGCCCGGTCGGCCCTGGTGCGGACCTCATGTTCCGCCGCCTGCAATTCGCGCTCGGCGACGGCGAGCATCTGCTGGCCCTTGTGCCAGCGCCCCACGCCTTCTTCCAGTTCTGCCGCCGCTGTGCGGGCGGCGAGCAGCCCCTCATAGTCGCGGCAGATCTCGTCGTGCCGCGCCAGCAGCCCGCGCAGGCCGTCCAGCTCCCCCTGCTGCGCCTGCCTCTCCTGGTCAAGCTCGGCGGCTTCCTTCTGCAGCCCGGTCTTCTGGGCGGCGAGCGTGTCCGCGAACTGTTTCTGCCCGTCCAAACGAGCCTTGCGGTCCTTCAGCGCCTCCCACTCGGCCCGCAGCTCCTCCTGCCGTTCACCCAGATCCTGGCGGCGTGCCTGCAGCCGCACCAAGGCATCTTTGTTGGCATCTTCCCCGGCGAGTTCCGCGTCGATGACATGAATCTCGCGCTCCAGGTCCGTCGCCTCGGCCTTGGCCTCGCCCCAGCGCTCGCGGGCCTTGGCTTCCAGCTGGTCGTAGCGGGACAGGTCCAGGATGTCGGCCAGGATCTCTTTGCGCTTGCCGGGCGTCTGCCGCACGAACTGGTCGGCCTGGCCCTGACGCAGATACGCCGAGTTGATGAACGTGTCATACGACATCCGCAGCAGCTTCTGGATGGCCTTCTCGGTCTCGCCCGCGACGTTGCCCGAGAGCGACCGCCAGCCGGCCCCCAGTCCCTGGTCCGGCGTCTCCTGCTGCAGTTCCCACAGGTTGCCCGCAGCCCGCTTGGAGCGCTTCCGCAGCACGCGGTATGTCTGCCCGTCCATGGCGAAGTTGAACTGCACGCTCATCTCGTCCGCGCCGATGCGGACCAGGTCGTCGTGCTTGTTCTTGCCCGCGCGGCTTTCGCCCCACAGCGCCCAGGTGATGGCGTCCAGCAGGGCGCTCTTGCCGTTGCCGTTCTCGCCCGACAGGCACAAGGTGTGCATCCCGGACAGGTCCAGCGCGGACACGTCCTCACCGTAGGACATGAAGTTCTTGAGTTCCAGGCGGAGGGGAATCATACGGCTCTATTATACCCGATGGGGCGGAGGGCTTTCTGCGGTACAATGGGCGCATGGCATACAACGAGTTTTCATTGAACGCCGTGAAGCAGCAGTTCGGCCTGCAAACCGTCGAGCGCGCCGGGCTGTTCGCCGACACGCCGCCGGTTCCGGCCAGCGATTTCCTGCGACAGACGCTGGAACAGAACCTGCCGCTGGCGCTGGCGATGGCGACGGAAAAGGCGCGGTCGGAACTCATTATCATGCCGGTGCTGCTGGAGGTGCATCGTCAGACGCGGCAGGGGTTTAGTTTCTTCAGCGGGGTGGAGTTCAACGTGGACTTCGACCGGGGTCTGCGTGGGGTCTGCGATTATCTGCTCAGTCTCAGCCCGGAACAGTTGACGGTCGAGGCCCCCGTGGTGGCGGTGGTGGAGGCGAAACGGGACAACATCAGCGCGGGAATCGGGCAGTGCGTGGCGGAGATGGTCGGCGCGCAGACGTTCAACGCCCAGCGCGGCAACGCCATCCCGACGGTGTACGGCATCGTCACGACGGGGACGAACTGGAAATTCCTGCGGCTGACGGGCGACGTGGTTTCGGTCGATCTGTCCGAATACTACATCAACCAGGTGGAGCACGTCGTCGGCATCATCGCGTCCATGGTCCGTGACCCGGCGCGGCCCGCTTAACCCCCTGCCCCTCCGGGGGCAGTCACCGGCAGAAAGAGGGAATCGACTGGCGGCTGTTACGTCTCGCCGGGGCGACCCGTCACAGGTCTTCCTCAGGCAGCATGATCTCGTGCGCGGGGACCTGCACCACCCGTTCGTCCTGCCAGGCGACGACGTAGTCGCCCGCCTGCTGATGGTCGCACAGAGCGGCACGGACCGCCCGGCGCATGGCGCGGTCTACCTGTGCGTCATCATCAAGGTCAATGTCTTGGGGGACTCGCACGGCGGGCGCGTCACTGGTCATAATGTTCCTCCTGCAATCTGTTCCACAACAGGACGTTTCGCACCTGCAGACTGCCTTTGGCGATGAGTTCAGGCGTACCGGCCCGCGAGTTGTCGTACATCCGCCACACATCGGCGAGGGGGCGGTACAAAGTGAAGAAGTTCCTCAACCCTGACTGGTAGCGACGACGGACCGTATCGTCTGGGATGAACTGACCGCCACGGCTGACCCGTTCAGCAACCCGCGCGACGGCGACTTCCGGGTTGGGAAGCCAGACAAAGAACAGGTGAAACCGATAACCCACCGTCCGCAAGCGCGCAACGCGACCCACCAGTGACCGACTCGCCAGGGTGGTTTCGATCGCGAAGTCGGCATGACGCTGCTCCAGATCGTCGGGTTGACGCCGCACGATCCGCCCAGCCTGCATATCCCGCAACTTCCCATCGGGTAACGCAGAAAGGCCTTTCGCAACCTCATCGGCATTGACGAAAGCGATGTCTCGGCGCAGCAGAAGCGGGGCGGCCGTTGATTTCCCTGCGCCGTTCGGCCTGGCAATGATGATCTGCGGCATTCTGCCTTCCCCACTAATTCTTACTTCAACGCTTCTTCCTGTTCCAGTTGGCGCAGGAGCGGGGTGGCGGCGGCGAGCAGTTCGTCCTTGCGGGGGCGCAGCGTGTCGCGGGTCTCGCAGTAGGTCGCCAGCGCCTGCAGCGGGTCCAAGGCCTCGGTCATCAGTTTGGAGCGCACGGCGTCCGTGTCGCGGGCGACGTCCTCGTGGAACGACACGACCATAAAGGCGGCGTTCAGCGCCGCTCGGATGTCGGGCTTGCGGACGTGCGGGGTCTGCTCGCTCTTGACCTTGTAGGTCAGCTTGACGACGGCGTTCTTGATGTCGTTCGACGCCACCGCGCCCAGGACCTTCTCCGTGGGCCGGTCGCCGGCGTCCGTCGCATCGACCTCGATCTCGATGAAAGGGCGCGTCGGGATGGAAACGTGACGGACCACCGTGTCGCCCTTCACCAGCTCGACCAGGGCGAAGCCTTTGTCCTCGCGGCGCTCGCCGAAGTCGATCCGCTCGACGCTGCCGCAGTAGACGACCGGCGGCTGCTGGCCTTTGTTCAGATCCTGGTAGCGGTGGATGTGGCCCAGGGCGACGTAGTCGAACGGGGCCTGGGTGAGAACCGACAGCGGCACCTCGGGTTCGTTGGTCAGGTAGCCGACCTGCCCCGCGCTGAGCTTGGCGTTGGCGACGGAGAAGTGCCCCATCAGCACGGTCGGCAAAGTCGGGTCGCACTTCCCGGCCAGGGTGTCGATGCCCGCCGTGTATTTGTCGACCACGAGCTGCGTCGTTTCCTGCACGCCCCGGTCCTTGTACTCCTCACGCGCCAGGACCAGGCTCTTGATCAGATACGGCATCGCCGCGACCTGCACGGCGTTGCCCTTGCTCGTCTGGACAACGGCCAGATCGGGCCGGTCGAAGACGCGCAGGTGCCGCCCGGCCAGCGCGCCGAAGATCTCGATGGCATTGGCCTTGCCGCGCGTGTTCGGGATGTCGTGGTTGCCGGCCAGCATGACGACGGGGATGCCCCGATCCGTCAGCCGGGCCAGGCAGGCCGCGAACTCGCGCTGGTGCGTCTGGTTCGGGTCGCGCGTCTTGTAGGCGTCCCCGGCGAACAGCGCCAGCTCGATGTCCGCCGACAGCGCCAGCTCGATGGCGGCCAGGAGCGCATCCCGGAAGTCGACCAGGCGCGAGGACAGACCGGTCTGCGGGTCGAAACGGCCATAGTTCTCGACGCCGAAATGCACGTCGCCGAAGTGCATCAAGCGGATGGGTGGGTGTTTAGGCATAAGAGTGCAGTGACAACTCCCCACGCCTAAAGGCGGGGGCTTCTACGGGCTTAACCGACTCTCTATTGCCCTAGAGAGGTTGCGAGATTGAGAATGTTGATAGCGGCGTTGGTGTCCCTGTCGAGACTTGCTCCGCACATCGGGCAGAGGTGCCAACGCTCGCTCAGCTTCTTTTTCGCCCTGTACCCGCAGGCGTGACAGTCCTGCGATGTATAGGCGGGATTAACGGCGATGACCTCACGAGCGGCACTTTCAGCCTTCTGCGTAAGGACGGTTCGGAACATTGACCAGGAAGCGTCAGAGATAGACTTGGCGAGGCAGTGATTGCCGAGCATATTCTTGACGTTCAGTTTCTCGACGGCAATCACGCCGTAGCGGTTGACCAACCTTCGGGCGGTCAGGTGAACAAAGTCATGGCGGCGGTTACGGATACGCTCATGAACGCGAGACAGAACCTTGTTGGCCTTCTTTCGCGCTGGGCTTCGCTTCTTGGTCTTGGCTTGCTTTCTGCCAGCCTTCGCCAATGCCTTCTCGTCACGTCGAAAGAAGCGCGGGTTGTCAATGAACGTGCCGTCAGACAGGGCCAGGAAGGAGTTCAGCCCCGCGTCAAGACCAATGGTATCCGTGCAGGTCGGCGAGAAACTGTCTTCCTGCTCCACCGAGAAGCAGACGAACCACTTTGCCCCGTAGCGGCGCACCGTGCAGGTCTTCACCTCTCCGACAATCGCACGATGCAGTTTGGCCTTGACCTGTACCTGCTTGCCCTGCAAGGACAGCCAGACGGAGGACTCACCGACCCTAAAGCCGCTCTGCGGGTAGGTGATGCTGTCGTACTGCCCGACACCTTTGAGGCGCGGATAGCCAGGAGTTTCCCCCGCCTTGACGCGCCGAAAAAAGGCTTGAAACGCGAGTTCAACGCGGCGGGCGATATTCTGCAAGACTTGACTGTGAACGGTTTTGAGTTCGGCGTGGTCTTTCTTCCAACGTGCCAGGGCAGGAACTTGTGTGTAGAACGTAGGCGACTTTTCACCGCGTTCATGGAGTACGGTTCGCTCATGTACCATGCTGTTGTAGACAAGGCGGCAGACAGCCAGCGTGTCATTCAGCGCGGACTCCTGCGCCTTGCTTGGAAAAACTCTAAACTTATAGCGAAGCGTGTTCACACGATCATCATACCACGATTCACTATAAACGCAACGCCCGAATATGGGAACTTCGGAAAGTTCCCGCGCTTATATCCCCATAGATAAATCAAGGGGTCTTACGCGCAAGGCCAATAATGAACTTCTTGCATAAGTCCCAGGACTGAAGTCCTGGACTGAAAAAAGCGCGCTGTCGGGGGGTAAGGGCGTCGAATTCGGAACAGGTCGCTCTTGCGCCCGCGAAGGCGGGCGACGCGCACTTCATAGCCCAGGGGTTCATCCCTGGGAGAACTAATGCAAAAGGTCTAGTATATCGTCGCGCCCCCGGCAAAGGCGCTTCGGTCATTCGGCGACTTCCCGGTTCCGCATCATCTGTTCTCCGCAACAAACAGCCCGCTGATCTTGTCAATGCGGAACGCCCCCTGCTGTCGAATCTCCGCCTCGATCAGCTCCCGCAAAGTCTCCTGTGTTCCGCCCTCCAACCCAGGCGCGTTCACGACGGAGCAAATGTAGTCGATCAGCGGCTGCGCCTCCGTGACAAGCAGCGCCTCTTCTTGGCGGCGGAGGGTCACGCCGGAGAACCACGCGGCGAGTTCAGTCTCGCCGTTCTCCAGAAAGAAGCCCGACGACGAGTGGAAGTCCTTCACGCCGCCCACGACGCCCGCGCGACCCTCCAGCTCCTCGACCTGTCGCATCGTGTTCCGACTGTTGGCCGTCGCGTACAGAAGGCCGCCGGGCTTGAGGACGCGCCTGATCTCGGCGTATGCCCTCGGGCGGCCGGGGACGTGGTAGAGCATGTGGTTCGCGATCACCGCGTCGAAGCGGTCGTCGGCGAAAGGGATCGCTTGGGCGTCGAACTGCTCGAAGGCGAACGGATACCCGCTCGCCGCCAGGTCCCGCCGCGCCTGCTCGACCATGGCCGGCGAGGAGTCACTGAGAGTGACCTCCCACCCCACGGGCAGGCGGTCCAGGTTCTGAATCCACAACCGCCCCAGGCCGCAGCCCAGTTCCAAGACGCGGGCGTCGGCGGGAAGTGCGATCATCTGGTCGAACACCCAGCTCTGCCAGTCAACCTTGGCCGTGCCGAAGCGCCGGTGCAGGGTGACACGCGCGCTGAAATTGGAGACAGATTGGTACTGCCCGTGGAGGTAGCCCTGGTCCGTCGCTTGAGGCATCAATCTTCCCATTCGACCGCTGCTGAATGAAGTGACCCCGTCCCAGTGAGCGCCACTGATCAGAGGCCTAACGGCCAAACTCAGCCGCGCCCGCAGGGGGCAGAAGGCCAGCCAGTACCGAGAAGCCGCCGAAGACAACGCCGTGTCGCGTCAGAGGCAGCGCGTGTTCGACCGCGCCCGGTCAGTGGCCCCGGCCACTGGGCGTGTATATGACCGTTGCGAAGCTGAAGCGCGTCTGTGCGTCCCGCGCCGGGTTCAGGAACTGCCTGGTCGGGGCCGGGTGGGCCACGACGTAGGTGTGTGCGGGGACGGCCAACTGCCGCAGACGGGCGCGGACCGCCGCCAGCGGGTCGGCGGCTCTGGGCTTGGCGCTCTGCGCCCACACGGAGAACGCGGCGGCGAGGAGCATGAGCGGGACGGCGATAGATCGCATGGCATCTGACTTTCTGTCTGTCGTCGGAGCGAAGATAGCGTTGTCGGCACGGTCGAACGGAAAAGCTCACCTGCGGCACACGGAGCGACGACGCAGGAGGAGCGCAGTGTGGCGTCAGGTGCAGCGCGTGTTATGCCGTCAGCGAGGTCGCCCGCCGTACCGAGCGTAACGGACTACGCGCGCGTCCTCGATGGGTTGTCCCGCGCGGAGCCGCCGGCCCGTGTCCGCCAGAAGGCGCGTTGCCTCCCCCCACGGCATCCCGTCCAGGTCCTTGAAGCCGTGCCAAGCGGCATCGCCGAACGAGTCGGCGTAGTTCCACGCCGCAGCAAGGCTAGCTTCTGTAACGCTTTTTGGGTCGTACAGCGCTGGGTCTCGTGCTGCCACCAGATCAACGAAGCCAAGCACACTCTCGCGCTCGTGCCGGTAGTCATCAAGCACTACTTCGATGGCATCTGCGATGATACCAGCCCACTGCTTGTTTCTGTCGCCCTCTGTCGTCATGGCGTGTCTACAACCCACCCAGGTCTGCGGCATAACTTGTAATCTACCGCCTCATTGCGGTATGTTGCACTAACATCGGGAAGCCACCGCAGATGACCTCGGCACGCGCACCACACCAGGCGACGCTGAAAAATGCTCCCAAATGGATGTTTATCCATGCCTGACATCGACTCCTTCTTACAATACTCGGAGACGCCTTCTCTCAGGCACACCTATTTTCACCAACAAAGCCTACAGTGCCGCTTCTTGACAATCCACACGCAATCTGCCATAATAGTAGACATATAAACTTACCAGCGTCGGACGCCAGGAATGCGAAAGTGCCGTTCGGATGACACCGATTCAAAAAATGCGAAAACGAACTGCCGTGCAGAAAATCCCAGGAGTTCAGCCCTGTGCTGAAACATGTGTGCTGCCTGCCTGCGCCGGCGTCCGAATGAGCCGCTCTTGCGCCCGCGAAGGCGGGCAGTCTTCTCTTCGGCAGCCCAGGACTTCAGTCCTGGGACCTGCTACGAACTCGTGTGCAAAACAGGGCCAAAGCGACACAAAACACAAAAAATGCGAAAACGAACTCCCCTCGGGCGGGCGCGGGCCTGCCCGGCTTCATCGCAGGAGTTCTGCGGGTACAAGGGGAACATCGCAGCAGCGCTTTTGCTCAGGAGGCACAATCAATGGAGCGTTTGATCAACGCCAAAGTCGAGCCGGGCCGGGTCGCCATCCACTGGCTGGGGCAGGGCGGTTTCGCGTTCAAGGACCACGCCGGGGACGTGATCGCCGTCGATCCGTATCTCTCGGACAGCGTCAACGCCGACGGGACTTCGCCGCGCCTGGTCCCCATCCCCGTCAAGCCCAAAGACGCGCGCCTGGATTATCTCTTCCTCACCCACGAGCACGACGACCATACGGACCCCCACACGGCCCCGGCCATCGCCCAGGCCAACCCGGACGCGGTCATCGTCTGCCCCCCGTCGGTCTGCCGGCGCTTGACCAAGCTCGGCGTGGCCTCGACCCAGATCCAGACGGCCATGCCGGGGCAGAGCATCGAATTCCGCAGCTTCGTCGCCCATGTCGTCGCCGCGCAGCACACGGAGGACAGCGTCGGCTACGTCTTCGAGTTCGGCGGGGGTGGCAGCGAGACGGACAACGTCGCCGTCTACGTCACAGGGGACACGGAGTACAACGACGCCCTCGCCGGGGCTGTCGCCGACTTCGGCCCCGACGTGCTGCTGGTGCCGATCAACGGGCGGATGGGGAACATGGACGCGGCCCAGGCCGCGAAACTCACGGCGGAGATCGCGCCCCGCGAAGTCATCCCGATGCACTACGGCATGTTCGAGCAGAACACCGCCGACCCGGACGAGTTCCTGGCGCGGCTCGCCGCAGAGACCGGCTCAGACCCGGCGATCACGCCCATAGTCATGAAGCACAACACCTGCCACGTCTTCTGCCCGGCAGGCGCCGTCCAGGGCAAGCACGCGCAGAAACAGGCCCGGTCCCAACGCGCGCGCGTCGCAAGGGTCGGCCACGAACACCAGGACGGCCTGCGCGGCCCCAACGGCGGCAGCGGCGTCGCGCGCGGCGCGGGCCGCGCCCGCTAGGCCGATGCGGCGAGGCCGAGGATCGGCAGCAGGTCGAGCGGGGAACGCAGGAGATGTGTCGGCTCCGTCGCGGCGAGGGCGGCGCCGACAAAGCCGTAAAGCGCCCCGGCGGTGTCACACCCGGCCCGCTGGCCGCTCAGGATGTCGGCGTCGGCGTCCCCGACCATGAGCGCGTCCGACGCGCCGACGCCCAGCAGCGCCAGGGCGCGCTCGACCGGCTCAGGGTCGGGCTTGTGGCGGCCCGTGTCGTCGGCGCACACCATGGCGGAAAAGAACGCCCGCAGCGCCAGCCTGTCCAGCGTGGGATCGGCGGACGAGTGCGTCCGGCCCGTCACGATGGCCAGGGCGATGCCCGCGGACTGAACGGCCTTCAGAACGGAATGGACCTCGTCGAACGCTGTCACCAGGTGGGGGTGGTGCGACTGGAACGCGCGGTGCGTCTCACTCAGCGCTTCATGGTCGTGGCTCGGCGCCAGCCGCTGGTAGCACACTTCCAGCGGCTGGCCGAAGAGCGGCTGCAACGCTTCGCGCGTGATCGGCAGGTCGTGGTGGCGGCTTGTGTGTTCAAAGGCGGAAACGACCCACTCGCGCGTGTCCGCCAGAACGCCGTCCATGTCGAACAGGACCGCCTTATACTTATGGGTTCGCTTCAGGGGCAGCGCAGAGTCAAACGGCACGCAGCATCTCCTCATCGGCGGCCAGGGACGCCTGACTCCTCAGCGCCGCCGTGGACTGGGCGTAGAGGTCCGGCGCGTCCGCCCCCAGGATCTTCTGGAACACGTCCCGAACCTGTGGCCGCAAATCCGGCAGGAACAGTTCTGCCCGAGACGCCCTTGCGCCGACCGTGAAATAGCCCGGCTCATCCGCCCGCAGCGAGCGCTCGAATGTCTGTGCGTCCCGCCGCGCGCCGACGTTCGCGATCACGGCATCAAAGGCGACGCGGCGTGTCACGCGATCGGCCTGCAGCGTCACCTGAAAGCGGCCCGTCCCGAGCGAGTGCTGCAAGGCCTCGACCTGGGTCAGCGGGGAATGTTCAACGCCCGGATGCCGCTCCGCCACCAGAAGATTTGCCTTTTTAAACAGCAGGTCGCGGCGCACGAGGGGATCGTCCGTGACGACACGCAGCGGCAACTCGCCGGGCGTCTTTGTGACCCAGAGGAGCGACCCACTCGGCTCGCTCTTGATGACCTCCGCGAGCATCAGGGCGCTGGTCGCGGCGGACGCGCCGTCCCCGATCAGCAGGGTCCGCTTGCCGAGGAAATGGATACGGTCCCGGCCCGTGATGTCGGGGATGCCGTAGAAGATGTGACGCGCGCTGCCCATCTCCCCCAGGGCGGGCAGCCCGCCGGCGCCCGCCCAGGCCGACGTGTGGGCGACGCCGCTCGCGTCCAAGACATAATCGGCGGTGAAGACGCGCTCCTCCAGCGGGCTGCGCGTCAGCAGCCGGAAACGCCGCTTCTGTCGCCGCTCGGGCGCGTCGGCGTGGTCGTCGGGGAACAGGTAGGACCTCCCGATGGCCACGACACGGGTCTCCAGATGGAGGTCCGTCCCAAGCGACGCGGCGAGAGGATCGAGGTACTGCTGGACGAACTCCGCCCCCGTCGGGTGCAGGCCGGCGCCCGGCAGAGCGTCCCGCCTGATCCCCCTCAAAGTTAATTCACCCAGCGGCGTCCGGTCCTCCCCCCACGGGGTGAAGAGCGTCACGCGCGGCCAAGCCCGCAGATCGGCGGCGGGCCGCTCGTTCCT
>CAXUCQ010000048.1:0-5647 GCA_964249295.1 uncultured Armatimonadales bacterium
ACCATAAGCGAACCCCCCATCGGGATCTATGGCCATGAAGTATGGCAGCCTCTCTGTCTGTAAGGCAGGCAAGGGTTTAAGGATACCCCCTGGCGTTATGCGATAGGAAAAGATCAATCCCTTCTGACCCTGAATCACATCATGATATAAGAACTTACCATCAGGACTGAAAGCGAGCGCCAGCGGCCTGCCGCCGCCCCTCAGCGCTTGCGTCCTCATCAAAGTGAGGCTGCCATTGGAGGCGATGCGGTACACGGCAAAGTGCCGCACACTTGAATCGGATAAGTAGACATACTTCCCGCCGGGGGGAATGAACATCTGCCCCGGAATGATGCCGGTCCGAATGATCCCCGCAGTGACAGGCTTGAGACGCCCATTCGGGGCGATACCAAACTGCTTGATGCGGCGCTGCTGGCTGTCGGAGACGTACACATTCTTCCCTACAGGATCGGCCACTATGAAAGGATCAGGAAGGAGAGTGGGCCGCTGCTTCGCTGTGGCGACAAGCGTGGGGGCGGCGACTCGCGCGATGCTTCCGTTCGGCTCGGCACGGTATTGGAACAAGACGGTCTCTATCAGCGACCTTTGTTGCCGGTTTGCGAGAACATAGACCATGCGCCCATAGGCGCTAAACGCCGCTGAGACTGGAACGTCATAGACTGGAACGTTATAAGGTCCGCCCATGATGAACTCTGCGGGATACTTCAACCGCAGCCCGCTCGATAGACTGATGGTGTATCTGATTCCGAAAACAATAGTTTTGCCGTCTTCCACGCTCCGGGTGCCACAGGCGAGCAGTGAATGGCCGTCAGGGCTTCCCATTAGAAGGTCTATCTCTGCCGGAACACTGCCCTCGACATCATCGGAGTTGACACTCTCAAAATCTACTGGTTCCAGCGCGCCACTGCGGCTCACCCGGTAGGTCTGCAGGCCATTCGACGTGTAGACAAACTCTGCGGGCGTGTGCCTTACGTGGTTTACCTTGCGGAGCGGCTTGGCCCACGAATCGCCCACTGCAGCGATAAGACCTAAGAGCAACCCGCACAGCACAAAGTTGGGCGTCCGTGAGGAGTGGAACACGCCGCGTCTCCGCAGTTCCCAACCAACTGGCGATGCTACTGCTTTCGGCAAAGTCATTCCCCCGTATCCAGCCTGACGTTCGTCTCCCAGAAGTAACGGCTTGGTCGCTTGTTTTATGGCGACGGATTTTTGCTCAGAGGTCGAGGACGAGGTTGTCCCGGTGTATGACCTCGTCCGCCGTTTTCCGGCCCAGGATGGCGGCGATGTCGGCGGTGCGCCGGCCCATGATCTTGTGCAGGTCAGCCTGGGCGTAGTTGACGAAGCCCTGGGCGAAGGGGTGGCCGGCGCTGTCGGCGAGGCGGACGAGGTCGCCGGGGGCGAAGTGGCCGGCAACGTGGGTGACGCCCGCCGGGAGGAGACTCTTGCCGCCCTCGACCAGACGCGCCCGCGCGCCGTCGTTGACCGTGACAGTGCCTTTGGGGGTGACGCCGTAGGCGATCCAGCGCTGGCGCGGGCGCAGGCGCTGGGGGGACGGCAGGAACTGGGTGCCGCAGCGGCCGCTGAGGGCTTCGGCGACGACATCGGGGCGGCGTCCGTGCGCGATGACCATGCGGACGCCGGTGCGGACGCAGATCTTGGCGGCCTGGATCTTGGTCGCCATGCCGCCCGTCCCGACAGTCGTCTGCGCCGCGCCCGCGCGCTGTTCCACGCCACGGTCGATCTTCTCGACGGTCGGGATCAAGGCGGCGTCGGGGAACAGGGTCGGGTCGCGGTCGTACAGGCCGGCGACGTCGGACAGCAGCAGCAGCGTCTCGGCTTCGACGAGGGAGGCGACGAGGGCGGCGAGCGTGTCGTTGTCGCCGAACTTGATCTCGTCCACGGCGACGGTGTCGTTTTCGTTGACGATGGGGACGACGCGGGAGTGCAGCAGGGCCGCGAACGTGTTGCGGGCGTTGAGATAGCGCGCCCGGTCGCGCAGGTCGTCGCGGGTGAGCAGGACCTGGGCGACGGGCAAGCGGTGGGGGTCGAAGGCCTGGGCGTAGGTGTGCATGAGCAGGCCCTGGCCGACCGCCGCCGCCGCCTGCTTCTGGGGGATGGAGCGGGGGCGGCCCGTGAGCTGCAGGCGGGCCATGCCCGCCCGGATCGCGCCGGACGAGACGAGGATGACGGAGTGGCCGGCGTCCACCTGGGCCGCGACCTGACAGGCCAGGTCGGCGATGAATTCCGTGTCCGGCGGGCCGCCGTCGCGCGTCAGCGTGCTGGTGCCGAGCTTGATGACCAGGCGCCCTATGCCGCGTCCTCCGTGGGCGCCTGGGCGTCCTCGTCGAAGAACGAAAACTCCGTCTTGCCGATGCGGACGGTGTCGCCCTCGCTTGCGCCGAGTTCGCGGAGCTTGGCGACGACGCCGGAGTTGTCCAGGACGCGCTGCAGGCGGCGGACGGCGGCCTCGTTGCCCAGGTTGGTCATGGCGACGACGCGCTCCATGCCTTCCCCGGCGACGACGTATGTCTGGGTCTCGGCGTCGTAGTTGGCCTGCCAGCGGCGGTCCGGGTGCTTGCGGCGCACCGAGTCGACGGTGATGCGGACGGTGTCGTCGTCGGCGGGCGTGGGGGCGGGCATGGCGCTGAGCTGCTGCGCGAAGTGGTACACGAGGGCTTCCAGGCCGGTCCGGGTGACGGCGGAGATGGCGAAGACCGTCTGGCCTTCCGCCTCAAACGTCTGCGTCAGTTCGGCCACAACGGCGGGGTCGGCGACATCGGTCTTGTTGAGCACGACGATCTGCGGCAGTTGGGCCAGAACGGGATTGTACGCCTCCAGCTCGCGGTTGATGACGGCGTAGTCGTCATACGGGTCTCGGCCCGTCGTGCCGCTGACATCCAAGACGTGGGCCAGGAGGCGGGTGCGCTCGACGTGGCGCAGGAACTGGTGGCCCAGGCCGACGCCCTCGCTGGCGCCTTCGATCAGGCCGGGAATGTCGGCGACGACGAAGGAGCGCTCCTGCTCGACCAGGACCACGCCCAGGTTCGGCACCAGGGTCGTGAACGGGTAGTCGGCGATCTTGGGCTTGGCGGCGGAGATGGCGGCGATCAGCGTGCTTTTGCCGACGTTGGGGTAGCCGATCAGGCCGATGTCGGCCAGCAGCTTGAGTTCGAGCTTGACGGTCCGCTCCTCGCCCGGCTCACCGTTTTCGGAGAACTTGGGGGCCTGATGGGTGGAGGATTTGAAGTGGGTGTTGCCGCGCCCGCCCTGCCCTCCTCGGGCGACGACGGCGGTCTGGCCGTGCGTGGTCAGGTCCGCGATGACGCGCCCGGTGGCCGTGTCGGTGGCTGTGGTGCCGAGCGGGACTTTGAGAACAAGATCGGTCGCGTTCAGGCCGTGCATGTCCCGGCCCGTGCCGTGGCCGCCGCGCGGCGCTTCGTACTTGCGCTGGTAGCGGAAGTCGAGCAGCGTCGAGAGGTTGGAGTCGGCCTCCAGGATGACGTCGCCGCCCCGCCCGCCGTCGCCGCCGTTGGGGCCGCCGAAGGGGACGTACTTTTCTTTGCGGAATGAGACGGCCCCGTTGCCGCCGTCGCCCGCGTTCATTTCTACGGTGACTTCATCAACAAACATAATTCTCTATCAACGCTTACAGGTTTGTTTTTGCAAATTTTATGCAGACCTTGTGACGCGGGTTGAAAACCCGCGTCTGTGCGGCGGCTGCGCCGCCAAGCGTCCTTTGGACGCCCGGAGGCATGACGTTCCCTCCGGCACCCGAAAGGTGCTTGGCCGCAGGCCGCACGGGTGTGGGTCTGAACCCGCGACTGCGTAGCATCAGTTCATTATACCCGTCTGAGTGGGATAAGTCGGCCAGTTCAGCGGAACAGGGCGGCGAGGGTGCTGAGGACGGCGTCGAGCTTTTCGGGGGTGAGTGAGCCGAGGCGGCGCGAGATGGAGGCTTCGTCCAGCGTGAACAGGTAGCTGGGGCGGACGAAGCTGGAAGGGGTCAAGGAGCCGGTCGCGAAGTCAGCCGCCGACAGTTCCATGAAGTGCGGGTCGTGGGCAGGCTGGGCGGCAATGACGCAGAGCAGGTAGTCCGTGCCGGACTGGGAGAACCAGGACGCGACGATCAGGGCCGGGCGGGAGCGGGCGCCGGGCTTGTCGGCGAGCGGGAACGGGACGGCGACGATGTCGCCCCTTATAAATCGCGCCAAGCCTGATCCTCTTCGGGGGTGTCCCAGTTCTTGGCGAGCGTTTTTTGGCCGGCGCGGGCGGTCAGCAGCGCCGTGTTTTCAATCACGAGGGGCTTCGGCTCGACCATCTTGACCGGGCGGATGCTGCCGGAGAACAGCAGCGTCAGGGGGATGGCGAGGGCCAGCATGGTGCCGGGGTCGTTGGACGGGGCGACGACCATGGCGACCGTGAACAGCGCGACGGAGATGTGACGCCAGTATTGCACCATCATGGCGGATGTGATGATGCCGACTTTGCCGAGGAACATCAGAATCACGGGCAGTTGGAAGACCAGGCCGAACGCCAGCAGCATCTTGACCGCGAACACGACATAGGTCAGTGGGTCCTGCATCAGAACGGCGTTGGGGATGTCGCTCAGGAACGAGAGGAACCAGTGGACCGCCATCGGCAGGACCAGGTAGGCGCAGCCGACGCCCAGCAGGAACAGGATGACGGACAGCGGCGCGACGAAGTGGACGCCCTTTTTCTCACCGGGGGTCAGGGCGGGCGCGATGAAGCCCCAGAGTTCCAGCACGATCAGCGGCGCGGCCAGCACCAGGCCGCCGACCGTGCTGATCTGGAGCTTGATGAAGAACGGGTCCGCGAAGTTGCGGACGACCAGGCCGCCCGTCGGCAGGGCCATCGGCCCGGCGGCGTGCCGGCGCGCGAGCGTTTCCGTGATCGGGGCGGCCAGGAAGCGGAAGATCGGGTTCTCGAAGACGTACATCACGACCATGCCGACGACGGCATAGATCGCGGCGCGGATGATGCGCGTCCGCAGTTCGGCCAGGTGTTCGGTAAGTTCGGCGGTCCGCTCGTAGTCACCGTCCGCGTTTTTCTTCAGCCACAGCATAGGGGGGTGGTCTTCCGTTTGGGCGTCACGTCAGGAGATTGGTCACGTCCGTGATCTTCAGCTTGGTCGAGGTCGTCTGCGGGACGGCGCCTAATGCCGGGGCGCCGGGCCGGTAGCCCTGGCCGCCGTAACCCTGGCCGCCGTACCCTGATCCGCCGTAACCCTGGCCGCCGTAACCCTGGCCGCCGTAGCCGGGGTTGCCGCCATAGCCGGGGCTGCCAGGGAAGGGAGCGGCTGGCCCGCCGTAGGCGGGGTTGCCGCCGTAGGCGCCGGGGCCGGGCTGTGGGCCTTCCTCGGGATCGCCCTGGAGGAGATTGCCGTAAGCGCCGCCCATCGGCTCCTGTCCGCCGCCGTAGCTGGGCGCGGCGCCGCCATTCAGGCCCAGCGCGCTGACCACCCCTGATGACAGATCGGCGGTCATGTCGATGTTGGTCTCGGTGTGGACGAGCCGACCGGAGTTGTAGGCCAGGAAGATCAGGCGCTCATACTTGACGCTCTGGACTTCGAACGACGCGGGCGTCTGGGATGTCGCGGGCGTCTGGGATGTCGCTGCGCCGTCCCGCG
>CAXUCQ010000048.1:5657-10831 GCA_964249295.1 uncultured Armatimonadales bacterium
CGAGTCGCCCACGGCGACTTTGCGCGCGGCGAGGACGGGGATGGAGAAGCCGATGTGCTGGCCGGGGCTGAGCGGGGCGAGTTCGCGCAGGATGTCGCCGCGCGAGTCGACGGTGCGGTACTTGGATTTGATCGCGTAGGCCGTCGTCAGTCGCTGCGTCTGGCCGTGGCTGATGAGATACGAGTTGGGGAGCACGGTGTCGCGGACCAGGTAATCGCCGCCCGAAGCGTCCTCGACGGAGCGGCTGAAGCGAATCAGGGTCGCCTGGACGTTCTGCGGCGCCTGTCCGTAGCCGTCCGTGCTGGGGACGGTGTCCAGCTCGGACTGGTGCAGGTAGTGGAGCTGGAGGCTCGGCGTCCAGTGGTAGGCCAGTTTGATGCCCTGGGCGGGGGCGATGATCTTGTTGGCGACGCGGAGGGGGATGACGGCCTCGCCGAGAACATTGCCGCTCCGGTCGTACATATCGACCTTCAGCGTGTGGTCGCCGTCGGCGTAATACTTCTGGGTGTCGGGATCGTCGGAAGTGGCGTAGGCCGCCTTGGTGTCCCAGTCGAAGACGGTCCCGGACTCGCGCCCGGCCTGGGAGATGACGCGGGCGGTGCGGAACACGTTGTCGATGGTGATGCCGACATACCCGTCGCTGGGGATGTCGCCCGGCGCGACGCGGATGGGGACGCTTTCCCGGACGACGGCATGGGCGACGGGCCGCAGCACGCGCAGGAGCGGCGTCGGCTTCGACGCCTCCTGGGCGAGCGCGTGGCCGGCGGCGAGCGTTGTCAGCAGCAGCGCGGCTGCGGCGAGACGGCGGACTGGATTCGACTTCAACTTGATCTCTCCCGGCGCCCTATGTGAGGGCGCCCTGTGCGTTAAGCTGCCGGCGAGCCCGCCGCCTCGGACGCGGTGAGGGCGTCCTGGATGGCGTCCCGCGCGGCCTGGGCCTGGCCGTCGGCGACCAGGATGTCCGCCCAGCGCGACTCCGACACGCTGAAGATGGAGCCGTAGGCGGGCGTCGCCACTTCGCGGAAGATCGCCGCGATGTCCTGCGACTCGAGCAGGCCTTTGACGATGTTGGCCTCGGACTCGGTGCGGGCGGAGAAGACGGAGACCAGCGGCTCGCCGTCCTCGCCGGGGTGCAGCGCCACGTCGCCGGGGACGCCGTCGAACGGGCTGGTCGGCACCTCCCAGGCGTTCAGCGCGGCTTCGGCCTCGGCCAAGGCCGCCGGGTCCGTGATGGCGACGTACTCATCGACATCGCCGACGGCGATGTCCGCCTCGTGCTCGGCCTCCGTGTCGCCGCCCCGGCGCGTGTCGCCCAATGCCTCGGCGCGCGCGGCGCGTTCCAGCGGCGTTTCCCTCGCTTCTTGTGTATACGGGTTTTCGGCGCTCATTGTTCTTGAATCCTCCCTGATTGTCGATTCGCTCTTCAGGGGGGCGCATTGCGATGCGCCCCTACACAGGTCCTGCGTCAAAATCCATCAGGGCTGTTTTACCCGCATGAGCTTGGCTTCACCCGTGGCGACCGTCTGCCCGCTGTCGGCCTCGCGGACCTGCCCCCGGCTGACGATCAGGGAGCGGCGGACGATTGTGACGCTGCCCTCGACGATGAGCGGGACGCCGATGGCGGCGGGGCGGCGCAGGCGGGTGGTCAGCTCCGCCGTGACCCAGTGCAGCCCGTGGCGCTCCAGGGCGGCCCGCGAGAGTGTTTCGTCGAGAACCAGCGCCAGCAGGCCGCCGTGGACGCGGTCGGCCCAGCCCTGGTGCTCGCGCCGGGGCGTCCATGGGGCGCGGTACAGGTCGCCGTCCCAGTGGAAGGCCAGGCGCAGGCCGATGGGGTTGCGCGCGCCGCAGCCGAAGCAGAGTCCGTCGTCGGTCAGCACAGGCGGGTCATTCGGCTCGGTTGCCGGATCGGTCACGCGGCTGCCCCCGCGTGGGCCTGCGCCTGGAACCAGTCGCATTCGGCCCGGATCGGACACAGGGCGCACTCGGGCCGGCGGGCGTGGCAGAGGCGTCGTCCGTGCTCGATCAGATGGACGTGGAACGAGTACACGCGGCAGTCATCGAGCAGCGCCTGCAATTGGTCGTGCGCGGCGTCAGCAGTGACGCGAGGCCCGATCAGCCCGAGCCGCTGCGAGACGCGGTGGACATGGGTATCGACCGGAAGGATGGGCCGCCCCATGTTGAACATCAGCACGCAGGCCGCCGTTTTCGCGCCGACGCCGGGGAACGACCGCAGGTAGTCGCGGATCGTGACGCTTTCCCAGGCCGTCAGGTGTCCCAGGCTCGTTGCGCCGGTCCGGTCGTAGAGGTCCTGCAGGATGGCCTGGATACGCGGCGCCTTGGTGTCGGCCAGGCCGCCGGGCCGGATGGCGTCGGCGACGCGGGAGACGGAGGCGCGTCGCACGTCGTCCCAGCCGCCGGGGAACGCCGCCCGCAGGCTTGCGTAGGCGCGTCCCGAGTTGAGGTCGCTGGTGTTCTGCGAGAGGATGGTGGCGACCAGGCCGCCGGTGAGGTCGTCCGAGTGGTCCGCCCGGTCCCAGACGCGGGGTCCGTAGAACTCCGTCAGCGCGTCCTCGATGCGAGCCGCCTTGGCGCGCAACTGCTCCTCCCCTGTCCTGCTCACGGGCCTCATTATAGCACATCGGCGTGTGCTTGGCAAGGACGACAAAGCAAGTGCCGCCTTTCCATCATTGGAAAAGCGGCACAGTTCTATTGGAGGCATCTAATGTGTCCTAGACCGGATTTCTCTGTTTCTTCAGCGCCAGCAGTGCCGCCGCTCTTTCGTCGCCCTTTGCGACCTTGGCTGTGCTGTGCGACAGCGTGAGCGCCCTCGCGAACGCCTTCGCGGCGGCGTTGCTGTCCGTGCGGGACAAGACCACGCCCTCGTAGTAGGAGACGATGGCCGAGGACGGGGCGAGGATCGCCGCCTTCTGCACCTCGGACGCCGCCCGCGCGTCGCTCTCGCTGTCGGAGTTCATGGCCCGCATCAGGTGCGTCATGGCCTGCAGCTCGGCGGGGTCGTAGTCGGAGCCGTCGGAAAGGAACGTGTGCGGCACGGCCTCCATCCTCCTGATGGTGGTACCCTTCGCGCACAGGGTCACCAGGCCGTTGTAGAGGGACACGGCCTCTGCGCCCCCTCCCGCCTGTGAGAGCACGAGGATGTACTCCGTCGTCAGGTCGATGTCGCCTGTCTCTTGGTGGTCGTAGATGACGTGGTGGTAGTAGTTAATCGAGGCGGCGTAGTCGCCCACCGCCGCCCAGCACCGCGCCAGCCCGATCTGGGCGTCCTCATAGAAGAGGCAAGCGGCGAGGGCAGCTCGGTAGTCTGAGATAGCCTCGCGCTCACAGCCCAAGGCGGCGGCAGCGTCGCCCGCCTTGACGAGTGCGCCAGCCGTCTTCACGCCCCCGAGTGGGGGCAGGTCCGATCCCAAGTGTACGTGCGCCCTCACGCCGGCAGATGCGCTGACGAGGAGTGCGGCGACGCCGGTGCATAGAACAGCGCGCTTGATCGCTTGTCGTTTAGCAGTCACTTATGTCTCCCGCTAGGGGCCATAAGACGTACTGTGAGAAGCAATCCTGTCCACCTGTGAATGGGAAAGGAACTGACTCAGTGCACTGACCGAGTTGCGTTGCATCCCGACAACAAGTGCAACAGGTGTGCATCACGTTTCGTCCACCGGTATCAACCGCCCGCCTTCACGCTTGCTCACCCGCCCGCCTTGAGCCGCGCCAGGCGGAGCTGTATGGTCGGCGAGTCGGGCCGCAGCTGCAGCGCCCGCTCCAGGTTGTCCTCAGCATCCCGCTTATCCTGGTAGGAGACCTGGTCGATTGCCAGCGCCGTCCGCGCCGCCGCCTCCAGGTCGGCGGGCGTGACGAGGGCCGCCGCCGACAGCGGCGGAAGGGGCAACGGCAGGGCGTCGCCCGCGAACTTGGGGGCCAACAGCTCCATGCCGCGCTCGTAGGCCCGCCGGGCCTCCGCGTACTGGCCCGTCTGCTGGAGCAGCAGCGAGAAGCGCATCAGCAGGGTCGGGTCGGTCTCGGCGGGAGTGGCTTGGTCGTAGTCGCGCGGCTTGTCGGCGGGGACCTGGTCGTTGTTGCGCTCGGGCTGGCCGGAGCGGACGCGGCCCGGCCAGCCATAGAACAGCAGGCGGTAGTCGGCGATGGCCTGCGGCGTCTGGCCATTGGCCTCGTAGGCCTCGGCGAGCCAGCGGTAGGTCTGGGCGTTGTCGGGCCAGAGGGCGAGGGACTGGTTGAGCCGCGCGATGGCCTTGGTGTAGCGGCGGTAGGCGAGGTATGCAAAGCCCTTGTCTCGGAGGTCCTGCGCCTGTACGTAACGCTTGCGGACCGTTGGGTCTTTCGGCATCGGCAGGCTCTGCGACACCTGTCCGTTGACAGAGCCATGTGCGTATCGTACTGGTACCGGGTAGTTGCTTAGGTCAACATCCACATCGTCCGCGTCATCAGCGGCTGACGCTGTTTGTGCTAAAGCGGGTGACGACAGCTTTTGTGCGTGGGCAGGGACTAGCAGTAGTGCAACTAACAGATGCCCTGCGGCACCAGCCGCGAGTAGCGGCTTGTGCAGGAATGCTAAAGGATAGACATTAGATTTCATTCGTCGCCCTCCAAAGAATGACGATAAAACTGAGATGCAAGGATACAAATCGACCTTGCGGCAACTTAATCAAAGCCTGATTACCCTGATCCCGGAACATAGACTTCGTTCTTGGTATGAACAATGCTCCACTGTGGCGGATCGTTTGTCGTGGTCGCATTCGGTTTGCTGGGGGACGCAGGGCTACCAGGCGTTGCTGTCCAGGTTGGAGGGTCTCCATACTGATCCTGAACAGCTTTCCAACTGCCGCTCCAACTCCATATGTAGCTCTGGAGTGGTATCCACACTGAGGGGGTGCTTGATGGTTTATACATCAGGTAGGTCGTGAACCCCTCACCGGCAACTTCGCTGTCCCAGTTTGATCCTCCGGTATCTGCTGAACCGTCTGCATTTTGTACGGTGGGGTTAGGAATACCAATGGCAGGGGCGTCGCCATCAATCTGTTGGCCTGCTGGCTGGGAAAGTGAATACCCATTCGTCGGATCACCACCGTGGTCGTATGGAAATTGACTGTCGAGACCGATCTGTCCATCGTATTTAAGTTGAACATTGGGAAGCGCTGTAG
>CAXUCQ010000048.1:10841-12313 GCA_964249295.1 uncultured Armatimonadales bacterium
CACACTCGGGGTGATCAATTGCGCGAAGCCAAAGCCACCGCCTGAGAAGGGCGCGGGGACCGAAAGCACTATGTCGTGCCATGCCTGCCCGTCCGTGTACACAGTATCACCGGGTGCGCCGAAAAGACCTAAAGCTGAGTTGCTTACCCTCACAATGCCGCTCTGGATGCCCCAACTGGCGGTCGGCTTGAGGAATGTGATGGGCTGTGACTTGACATTGACGGGGTTGGTCGTGCCGTCGGGGAAGGTGACGGTCGCGGCGCAGGTGACGGAGACCTGGTCGTTTGCGGTCGCGTCGCTGAAGGTGAAGTCCGCGCCGGTGGTGTCGGGGTCGCCGGCGGCGAGGGGCGCGTAGTAGGAGGCGTTCGGGTTCGCGGGCGTCGCCCCGATCTGCGGCGTGGTGGGCTGCCACGTCTCGAAGGGGCTGCCGCCACTGGCGGTCCACTGGTAGCCCGACAGCGAGTAGCCGGAGGGAGCGGACTGGCCGGTGTTGTCGGGGTCCACGGAGACGGTCGACGAGATCGTCTGCCCCGTGAGCGCCTCCGCGACGTTCCCCACCGCCGTGGGGCCGGAGATGTGCAGGTTGACCGGGTAGGCGCTGAACATGACGATCTCGTTGGCGCTGTCCCCGGCGGCCACCGAGGCGGTCAGCGTGACCGACGGCAGCGTGACGGTCCCGTTATGCGCCAGGCCGGACGGCGGCGTCTGGCTGACGACGTGATAGCCCTGACTGGTCTTCTCGTACTCTGCGGGCGGCCCCTGCGAGAACACCGTCGTCGTGGCCGCGTCGCTGGCTCCGTCCGTGGCGGTCTCGTCGGCGGCGCTGGTGGCGCCGTAGAGCTGGGCCGTGTCGGCTTCCACCACGCACAGGGTGGTGGCCTGGCCGGACGGTGCGGTCCACTGGAAGATGGGGGTGACGGTCATGGTGTCGGTTGCCCCGTTGCCACCGCCGGTGCCTGGGTTGCGGAGGCCCTGCACCTGGTAGAGAACCCAGCCGCCGCCCGTCTGGGCGCGGGCCGGGTGGGGCAACGAGCACAGGGTGAGCAGGGCCAGCGTGAACAGGATGGGGGCCTTGTGTGACACACGGCCCGCGTGGTGAATGGCGCGAGGCGGAAGGGGCGGCAGCGGAGCAGACAGAGTCAATGCCTTTACTCAGTGAAGGCGATCGCGGCGGAGGGGCGCAAAGCGAGTCGAAGCGGGACGCACAGACATATATGCCTCCATTCAACGTCGAGCCGTGGCGGTGTTCGTGACGCCCCCCCTTGTACTCCAAAGCCCGCTATGGTGTCAACGACTATTTTCGCCATCTGGGAGCAAATCGGGAGGCCGCTGTTTCAGGTACAATCGGGGGCATGGCGGATGAGACACGGACTTGGAACATGACGGAGGCGCAGTGGGAGGCGCTGCGGGCGCGGGCGGCGTCGGGCGGGGACGCGCTGGAGGACGGCGCGTATGTGCGGGCGGCGTCGGCG
>CAXUCQ010000049.1:0-8944 GCA_964249295.1 uncultured Armatimonadales bacterium
TGGCCCTTCTCACGCCTGGCCCTTCTCACGCCTGGCCCTTCTCACGCCTGGCCCTTCTCACGCCTGGCCCTCGGACTTACGCAGAAAGTCTAATCGCGCCCGAACGCCTCCCGGCGGGCGTCGCGCTCCCGGTCCCGGTCCGCGATGCTCTCGCGCTTGTCCCACAGCTTCTTGCCGCGCCCGATGCCGATCTCCAGCTTCGCAAACCCGTGCTCCATGAACAGCTTGGTCGGCACCACGGTCAGCCCGCGCTCGTTGACCCGCGTGACGATCTTGGCGATCTGCCACTTGTGCAGCAGCAGCTTGCGCGGGCGGCGCGGCTCGACGTTGTACCGGTTGCCCTGCTCATAAGGCGCGATGTAGAAGTTGTACACCCACATCTCGCCGTCCTGCGGGCGGCAGAACGAGTCCTGCAGGTTCCCCAGCCCCAGCCGGATCGACTTGATCTCCGTCCCCGTCAGCACGAGGCCCGCGACATACGTCTCGTCGATCTCGTACTCGTGCCGCGCCTTGCGGTTCAGGATCGAGACGTTGCGCTTGCGCGCGTCTTCTTTGGATTCCGCTTTGGATTTCGCCGTCGTCGCCATAGTCCCGTTATTATAGCAGAGTGGCGACGGTTGTTCAAGGGCGGACAGGTGAGCGCACCGGGGCGGCACAAGCCGTCGTGTCAGTCGGCGGGCCGGCGGAACGGCTGCGGCAGGGGGATGCTCCCGCGCAGCCGGAAGTCGTGCGGCGTCATCCCCGTGATCTGCCGGAACGCGCGGATGAAGTTGGTGTAGTCGGAGTACCCCAGCCGGTCCGCGATCTGCTTGATGGGGACGCCGCTGTCTTTCAGCAGGAAACTGGCCCGCCGCATCTTCATCTCCCGGATCACCTGTTGCGGGGACTGTCCAAGGCCTTTGTGGAACGCCCGTGAGAGGTACTCCCGGTTCACGCCGGTGAGGCTCGCCAGTGTGGCGACGCTCATGTTGTGTTCCAATTCGGTGTCGATCAGCTCCAGCGCTCTCCGAAGCAGCCCCATCGCCGGATTGGGCGCTTCGCGCGCCCGTGCCGCCGCCGCCAGGGCGAGCAGCAGTTCGAACACCAGTTCGGTGCCGTCCACGGTGTGCGGGTGGATCGTTGTGTAGGGGGACGTCTGGAAGGCCAGCAGTCTGAGGATCACGGAAGACTGCAGCCCCAGACGGTAGAGGCTGCCGTACTGTCCGACCAGGCCGCGCACCATCGCCCGCGCCGCGAGGCCGCGGAAGTTGAAGGCCAGGAAGCGCCACGGGCGCTCGTCCGCTCCCGGATAGAAGTAGCGGGTGTCGGGGTCGGCGATCTCGATCAGGAACCCCTCCCCCGCCGACAGATGATGCACGCCCTGCCGGTCGGCAAACCCGCCGATGCCGTCGAGCGTGTAGCAGAAGTAGCAGTAGTCCTGCTCCGGCCGCCAGCGGCCCTCGGCCTCATAGCGCCGGTCACTGGTGGCCTGCACCCCGAGTGTCATGGGACACGGGAACAGGGCGGTCTCCGGGAGAGGGACGATGTCCACATGCCAGAGGACCTGGTACGTCTCCTGATGCGCCGCGCTCCACCGGGCGAAGCGCGGCCCCCGCCCGTCCGTTCCAGCGCCCGCCGACAAGTCCCGCGTGTGTTCCCCGCCTACATCCTGGCGCGTAATATTTACCTGTTTCTGACCGCTGCTCAGATGAAAATCCTGTCGCAGACAGTCCTCTGAGGTCACAAAATGACACATAATAGCACACTCCCCTGATTGACGGCGTGACGCCACCTATGGTACCCTTGTTTGTACCTAGGATACAATGATTGCGTCGCAAACAAATCGAATTCGATGCGCGTGTCCTGACTGTACACGGGCCTAAGCAGTGCCAAATCAACAAAAGTAGTAACGACCCGTAGACGAAGTCTACACAGGAGAAGCAAAGAAAATGACCCACGCATCGAAACTCGGCACACTGGCGACCCTCGCCGCCCTCGGCCTGGCCGCCGCGCTCCCCGCCGCCGCGCAGACGAGCCTCTTCACGTCCGTCGGCACCCAAGAGGGGCTGGCGCATCAGAACGGCAACCTGAACATCGGCCCGGTGATCACCGTCAGCGGCCTCGGCGTCACGGTCTCGCAGTTGGGCGTGTTCGACTACAACGACGACGGACTTGCCGCCTCCCACACGGTGACGCTCTTCAGCAACGCCGGTGGTGTAAACACCGCTCTCGGCTCGGTGACGGTCCCCGCCGGAGGCGCCGCCACGGCGAGCGGATACCAGTACGTGGCGCTGACGGCCCCGCTGGTGCTGCTGCCGGGGAGCTACTCCGTCATCGCCTACAACCTGGATGGGGCCGGAGGGGGCGGCGCCGGGAACATCGACCCGTATGGTGAGGCCGCTCAGAGCTTCAACGGCGGCACAAACCTGACCACCTCCGGTGTCACGTTTGCGTTCACGACTGCCGCCAGCCCCTCCTATCCGGGCGGTGGCACCAGCCCTGCCAACCTTTCGAGCGCCTCGTTCATCTACACGAATAACGTCGCTGCTGCCCCGGAGCCGTCCCAGTTCGCCGGTCTCGGCCTAGGCGTCCTTGGCCTGGCCGGTCTGGCCCTGAAGGCCCGCAAACGGTCCGCCGCCTAAACGACACCGCTGCTCACGCAGCAAATCCCCGCCGCTCTTTGTCAGCGGCGGGGATCTGGCTTTTGCCCGACACTTACTTGAGCCGCGCGTGACGCGCCGGACAAACAAGCAGGCTCAGGCTCTAGCAGTGGAACGGGTCTCGGACCAATCTTCTCCGTCGCGCCCCCCGCCCGCTTTCTCACTTTGGGTGCCTCTGCGAAGGCACCAGGTGACATCGATGTTGACTGACGAACTGCCTTATCATATTCGTAACGGTTGGAAAACTCCGCATCCAGTACAAGCAAGGAGAATCTCGCCATGTTTCTGACTGCCCGCGCAAAGGTGCGCCATGGTTTTACACTCATCGAATTGCTCGTCGTGATCGCCATCATCGCGATTCTCGCCGCCATCCTGTTCCCCGTCTTCGCCAAAGCGCGGGAGAAGGCCCGCCAGACGTCCTGCCTCTCTAACGAGAAGCAGCTCGGACTGGGCTTCACCCAGTACGTCCAGGACAACGACGAACGGCTGCCCCAGGGGACCGTTCTCAATCCCATGGGCGGACAAGGCTGGGCCAGCCAGATCTACCCCTACGTCAAGAGCACCGGCGTTTACAAGTGTCCCGATGACTCGGCCCAGGGCGGGACCAACCCCGTGACGTACCCGGTCTCCTACGGCTACAACCTGAACCAGTCGCCCGCGCTCACCCAGAACGGGACGACTTACAACACATTGGCCGCGCTCACCGCCCCCGCGAAAACGGTCCTGGTGTTCGAGGTGGACGGCATGACCGCCGACCCCACCACCCCGACAAACACCGCCTCCGTCAGCGGGTGGGGTACGGACGGCGACAACGGCAGCGGGTCCTACCAGACCAACATCAAGTACGCGATGGGCTGTACGGGTGGGTCGCCGAATCCGTGCAACAACTCGCTCCAGACCGGGCGGCACACCGGCGGCTCCAACGTCCTCTTCAATGACGGCCATGTGAAATACCTGCTGTCACGGTACATCTCCTCCGGCACCACGGCGACCGGCCAGAACGATCCGCCGGGAAGAAACGGCAACTTCTCCTCGGCAGCCGGGACCGGCTTCACCGGCGATGCCACGCACCCGAACTTCTCCGCCACGTTCAGCCCCCTGTAACCCGTCAGGGAACGAGGACGACTTGCCGGAACGCTTGTCGGGGTTCAGGCAGCCGAGCGTTTCCACGCTCGGCTGTCTCTGCGCCGGACGCTCGCCTCCCGGCTTTCAAGGAAAACCATGAAACTCAAAAGCATCATCGGCGTCGCCGCCCCACTCCTCTCCCTGATGACCTTGGGAGCCGTCCGGGCGCAGACGCTGACCTATGACAGCAATACGGATCAAGATTTCGCCGCCCCGCAGAAGCCCGTAGGCGCCGGTCGCGTCCTCGTCGACGGCTGGACCGACGCGCAAGGCGGCGTCTTCTCGGTCTCCGGCGGCAGCCTCAACGCGACCAGCACGGACACCCTGGGCTACCTGCACGACCTGGCGCTCCGACCGCCCGGTGAAGACGCCGCGCCGAACGTGGAAGGAACCATCGCCATCCCGACCAGACTGCCCAGCCCCGGCACAGCGAACGGACTGGTGCTCCGGTATCAACCCGGCGGCACGTTCTACCTGTTCCAGCTTTCCCCCGACACTTTATATGCCTACAAGGTCGTCGCCGGAAACGCCGTGACGAGACTGGGGACCGCCCCCATTGAACCCAACACCGCCAATGCTTACTCGCTGACCGGCTCCGCCGTGAATGCCGGCACCGCCGTGCAGTTGGCCGTTTCCGCGTCGGACGCCCAGACGGGCAAGATCATCAGCACCCTCAGCGTGACCGATGCCTCCAGCCCGATCACACAGGCCGGCCAGGTCGGCGTCGACTCCTGGGTGGCGAACGGCGCGACGGGGACGATGACCGCCTCCTACTCACGGGCCGCGTTCTACCAACTGGGCGCGGCGGCTCCTGCCTCAGCCTTCCCCAAGATCGGCTTCATCGGCGACAGCATCACATCGGGCTACAACCAGGTCGGCAGCACGATCACGCCCGGCGTCAATGATGTGGCCGCCCTGACGGTCCAGAAGTTGACCGCAGCGGGCGGTGGGGCGCTGACCGACTCCGGCATCGCCTGGAGCGCCTACGACCAGGGAGTCAGCGGCTCCAGCACTGCCGACTGGCAGCCGGGCGGCGGCCTGGACACGCAAGCCAAAAACGCCTTCTTTGCGGCCTTCGGCAAACCGGACCCGACCGCCAACCCTGTCTGGGTGTTCCTGATGCTGGGGACCAACGACGTCCGCAGCGACCACCTCTTCACAGCGGCCCAGCACCAGAAGAACCTGCAGGCGATCGTCGAAGACCTCGTCGCGAGCGGCTACAACGTCGACATCAACCACGCCCCCTCGTTCGTGGTGCCGACCAGCTTCAACGGCGTGACATGGAGCGCGTCCGCGCTCACCCTGCTCGGCTCTTACCTGCGCGGGGAGCAGGCCGTGGCCGCCTCGTTCGCGACCCGCGCCCCCGGCCGCGTGTTCGTGGGCGACACCTCCGCCTTCGGCTACTTCGCCGCCCATCCCACGCTGTTCCAAGAGTACGGCGTCTACGGCGGCCTGCACCCGAACGGCAACGGCGGCACGGACGCGCTCGCAAACTTCTGGGTTCAGGGGTTCGCCCGCAAGTGATGTCTCAACTGGCGGACACACCCATCGCTTCCCGTGTCAGTTTACAAAGGATCAACAAGGCTCAACAATGAAAAACAATGCACTGGACCGGGCTTGGTACTCCTGGATCATCGCGGTCGGTTTTCTCTCTCTGGGCGTGGGAAGCGCAAAGGCGCAGTTGGCGTCTCACATCGGCGTGGCGACAAGCCCCCCCGTCTGGTCATACACCCTGTTCAATGATGAACCCGCCAGCAGCACCGATTTCATAGACATCTTCACTCTGGCTGTCAATGCAACGGTCACAATAACGGGGACGCCTGCTGGGTGGGAATCCCAGACGGACAACACGTCCTACGTTGAATGGGACAGCACCGGCGATGCGTATGACATCGCACCGGGCGCTTCCCTCGGCGGGTTTATCATCAGCAGCACACAGACGCACTCCGACACGCTCGCTTATGTCTTACAGTCCTTCGATCACAGCGACGAGAATCTCGGCACATCCTCTGCGGGGACCGTGCTTGCGCCATCGGCTGCCGCCCCCGCTCCTGAACCGAGTTCACTCACGGCTTGGGGTCTAGGCGCGCTCGCCGTCGGACTGCTGGCAGTGTGCCGCCGACGCCGTACCGCTCACGGGACATGGCGCCATGCCGATCAGGGTTCTCCCGTCGCAGGTGCGTGAACCCAAACGTGTTCACCTCCCCGCGCTCCAAGGAGTCAGCAGCCTTCGAGAAACGTTCCCGAACTGACCCCGAAGACAGGTCCCTGTACGGGCGTTGAAGGCGGACACTCACCTTCCTCACGCGCCTCCCTCCCCCGTCCGTGATCCCCCGCGCGACGCCAGCCGCTGATGCCAGTCACGCACACAAGACAAACACGGCGGGCGGTGCGCCGATCACGCAGGACTCTGCGCCCCGGCGGTCGAACAATGTCCTGACCGCTGATCTGGAGGCATCGCCGCGGTGCATATGCCGCACGGCTCCGCCGTCCCCGCCCGTCGGGGGCGCGGCTGAACCCGGTCCTCCGTCTGTGGAAACGGGAGCAACACACTCATGTTTATTCGTCACCGGGAACGCTCCCTGTGGCTTGTGGCGCTGCCCTGCCTGGCGGCGGCCCTGGCCGGGCCGCCGGCGCGGGCGGACTACCGCCAAAAGGGCGAAGCGCCGACCGCCTGGGACCAGGCCCACTATTACGACGCGGCGGCGAAAAAGTACCGCGACTCGTACCCCGTCGATCCCAAAGCCCTGCCCTGGACTCTGATGTGGGCCAACGGCGTGCAGTGGCGCGTCCTGGCCGCCGCCGCCCAGGACGACCCCGCCCGGTACCGGCCCCTGTTGGACGCCTTCGCACAGGGACTCCAGGAGTATTGGGACCCGCAGCCCAAAGGCTCGCCGCCGGGCTTCAACGCCTACTGTTCGGGACCCGGCGGCGACGACAAATACTACGACGACAACGCTTGGCTTGTGTTGGGATATCTGGAGGCCTATGACGCGACTCACGACCCTTAATACGTGCAGTGGTCGAGCGAAACGCAGGCCTTCGTGCTCAGCGGCTGGGACGACAAAGAGGGCGGGGGCATCTACTGGAGCTTGAAGCACCAGGGCAAAGCCACGGCCGCCAACGCCCCGGCGTCCGTGGGCGCGCTGCGCCTGGCCGCGCTCGGCGACCAGGAACAGCGGGACTGGGCGCTCCACATCGTCCACTGGGTCGACGCCACCCTCAAAGCCCCGGACGGGCTGTACTGGGACAACATCAACCTGGACGGCAAGATCGAAAAAACGGAGTGGACCTACAACACCGGGCTGATGATCCAGGCCGATCTGCTGCTGTACCAGACCCAGGGCGACCGCCAGGGCCTGCACGAGGCCGAGCGGAGCGCGGACGCCGCCATCGCCGCCTGGCAGGACCCCAAGACCGGCGCGTTCGCCAACAACGCCAACTTCACCCACCTGCTCTGCGAGGGCCTGCTCCGGCTGTACCAGGCCGATCACGACATCCGCTACCTGAACGCCGTCCGCCGCCACGCCGCGTTCGGCTACCGGTACGTCCGTGACGCCCAGAACGGCGGCTACTGGAACGACTGGAAGGTCGCCACCCACGCCCCCGACGAGCGTAAATCGCTGCTGGAGAACGCCTCCGACGCGCGCCTGTTCTGGCTGCTCGCGCCCTACCCGGATGTGGACGCGCTCTACGACAGCGGGGTGAAGGCGGCCGCGTCCGGCGACGACGCCCGCGCCGAAGACCTGCTCCAGCAGGCCGCCGACAGCGACACCGAGGCCGTCGAAGCCCACTACCGCCTCTGGCGCGTCCTCCGGCGCGAACACAAGGGCGCGGCGGCCCAGGCGCAGCAGCAGACGCTCCTCGCCCTGAGCGCGGACCCGGCCCTGAAAGCCCGCCTGCTGGCCGTCGGCTGGAAGCCGCCCACGGACGCGCCGTCGCCCTGACTTCCATCGCCACAGGCCCATCGTGTGGCAGACTCGACCGGGCGGCGTCGGCGGCGGACATTTTATCGGCCACATCCCCGATCTAGGCCCTGCTGCTCCTGACCGATGTGGAGGCAATCCCTACGACCCTGGCCGTCTTCACCCGCCGGCCGCACCGCGTGGCCCGGTTCACCGCATGCCCTACTGGGTCGATTCCGAGAACAGGCAAGAGGCGGCGGTTCCCGGCTGTGAGGACACGATGATGCTGGCATCCATCGAGAACATCAACGGCGTCCTAATATTCCAGCGGTCAAACGACTCAAACATAAAGGACATCAAGGGCGGTGTAGAGATCTGGTTTGTGTCTGTCGCCTTTTTCGGCGGCCTTGGGTTGGCAGGATACGCGCTGAACCTTCTGTTGCGTCAAGTCGGTGATCCCCCGATGTCACCCTTCCTGACACCCGGCACGTTCCTCTTGCTCATCTCACTATTCGGACTTGCGGTGCTTCTAAACCTCGTGCCGTCCGTCGTCGGATTGACAGCTCCACGGGCGTTCACGCTCGACGCGGGCCGCAACGCCTTTCTGGTCGAGGGCCGCAGCGCCGGGCGGCTCGACCGCCTGCGAATCGTCCTGCAGGACGGCTTCGGCCCCAGCCGGCGGGCGTTCCGCGTCGTCGCCAGGGTCGACGGACGGGACCACGTCCTCGCCCACACGCAGCGGTTCACGGCGGCGACGTTCGCAGGGAGGGAGTACCCGTCGGCGGCGACCCAGGAGGGCCTTCGGCGGAAGTACTGGTGCAACCGCTGGGCCGACTACGAGGGCGGCAAGACCGGCTACGATCCGGCCTGGCCCGAGTACCGCGAGCTGTTCGCCCTGTACGAGCAGTTGACAAACTACACGGAGGCATTTGAAACAACGACACCAGTAGCGTGAGTCACGGAAGCCGTCTGTTCTCTGCCGACACTTGAGGTTTGCCTGACTTCCTACAGCGCCGCGCTGTCCTGCGGCTACACGGGCGACGGCCTGCGGGCGTGGAAGGCGGTCACGCAGCGCAGCGGCGGCCCGGTCCGTCCGGGCGGGGGCGGCAACACCAGCAGCACAACGCTCGCCCCTACGACCACCTACTTCCTCTACGACGGCGACCAGCCGGTGTGTGAACTCGACGGCGGCGGCGATGTGACCGCCGTCAACACGTTCGGGGCGGACGGGCTGGTTTTTTTTTTTTATGATTCGGAGTGCTACGTGTTCTACAC
>CAXUCQ010000049.1:8954-10546 GCA_964249295.1 uncultured Armatimonadales bacterium
TGACGCGGCTCGGGGGCGCGGAGGCCAACGCCTGCACCGGCGGCGGGCTGCAGGCGGAGAAGGTGTTCAACGGCGGCGGGGCGTGCTACTGCTTCCTCTACGACGGCGACGCGCCGGTGGTGGAATCGACAACCGCGACAACGTGACGGCGGTCCACACGTCCGGGGCGGACGGGCTGGTCTCGCGCTGCTTCCACGGGGGGACGACCTTCTACACGTTCGACCCGCAGGGCTGCGCGGGCGTGCGCACGGACTCCGGGGCCAACGCCCTGGCGGCGGACATCTTCGACGTGTGGGGAGGCCGGGCGAGCACGGACGGGGCGGACACGTTCAGCGGCTTCGGCGGCAAGTGGGGGTGCTACACGGACGGGCAGACCGGCCTCGTGCTGATGACCCACCGCTTCTACGACCCGCAGGTAGGCAGGTTCCTCACCCGCGACCCGATGGGCCACGCGGGCGGCGTCAACCTCTACGCCTACACCCAGAACGACCCGGTCAACTTCGCCGATCCGCTCGGGCTGTGGGGTATTACTATCGGTGTCGGCGTCACCGTCATCGGCGGTGGCTGGGGTTTTAGCGGAGAAGGTGGCGTCATCGGGTCCGGCGGCATAGGAGTCTACGGCTCCGGCATCGCAGGCAAGGGCTGGGGCTTCGGAGGAGACAGCCGCCCAACATTCGGATGGACAGGCGATCCCGTTGAACCAGGCGTCCACTCCGGCCCGATTGTGGGCCAAAGCGGTTTTGGAGACATCGGAGAAGGCGGAGGAGTCTCCACCACAACGGAATTCAACCCGACAACAGGCATCGGAGGAGCATCGGGAACCAAGATCGGTCCCAGCGAAGGGGGCGGGGGTGGCCTGGTCACGGGAGCTGGCGAGGGAGTAACGGTGGTGGCGCCGTGGCCGCACTTACCGCCGTATGACAACGGCACGGGTAGTAACCCCAGCGCTCATGGCGATGAACCTCCTGGGGACACCGGAAGTTGCTCGAACATGGGGCAGTTAATGCCCCAGTGAAAACGCCACACACCGACCGTCAGCTTCTTCTGAGTAGGGGGCGGAATGAAGACGTATGTTTCTCCGTACTTTGTCCCTGGGCTGCGTGTCGTCGGAGCCGCCTGGCTGTTTGTCGGCTTGCTGTTCCTCTCCACTGGCTGTGTCCGCATCCAGGCGGGGCTGGCGAGTCGCGGCTGGCCTCACACACAGGGACGGGTCGCAGCATCTGAAGTGCGGGCCACCCCGGCCTCGGGAGTGATGCAGTACAAGGTACGCATCGTCTACGACTACACCGTGGCTGACAGCAGCTATGAGAACAGCAACATCACATACAAAGGCTTCCTTGACCCCAAAGAGACGGTCTATGACGAGGGTCAACTCGCAGAGGCGCGTCATCTCGTCGGCAACTTCCCCGTGGGAAGCCTTGCACCCGTGTACTACAGCCCGGACGATGCGGACGTGGCCGTGCTGGACCCTGGCGTAGACGCACAGACGTTTTTAGGTGGCAGTCTCGGCCTCGCACTCTTGATACTCGGCGGCTTGTTCGTTGCTTCCCCGAAATGGGTTTCTGAAGGTGATGTCGGTCCCCAGCCAGGTT
>CAXUCQ010000049.1:10556-12188 GCA_964249295.1 uncultured Armatimonadales bacterium
GATCTGTCGGAATAGCCTGAGCTAAACAGCATATCCACACCCGACGTGTTCGGCTTCGCCGGGCAGTGGGGCGGCTACACCGACGCGGAGACGGCCTGGTGCCGATGACCCACCGCTTCTACGACCCCGCCGCCAACAGGTTCCTCACAAGGGACCCGATGTCTACGCGCGGGGCGTCAACCTCTACGCCTACACAGGCAACGACCCCGTTAATAGGGCGGACCCGAGCGGGCTTTTCCCAGGCGGCTCTACTGGCGCTGTTATTCCCGTCTTAGGCTTGCCGAGCGAGGGACCCATTATCGCTCCGGTCCAGCCGGTGACGCCGTGGCCTGGAGACTTACAGCCCCCTTTGCCTTTTCCCAGTTGGCCTACAATCGGGGCATGTAAAAACTATATCGTTGGACATTCCTGCTCAGGAGAGGGCGATAAGAAGTGTGGAGGTTTACATCCGCCTCAAGGATGCTGGGTAGGCGGCTTCCAAGATCCGGGCAGTAATGAGGAAGGTTGTCATGAAGTCCCTGTGCCTACCCTCGGCTCTGAGGGTAATGACAATGGTTCTGAGGTCGCGGCCGAGGGTGATGACAATCGATAACGATGAGTGCTGGTGCCGGCTGCGACTCTCGGCGATGCCTCGGCTGAGTCGCTGTTAGGGGAAGA
This sequence comes from uncultured Armatimonadales bacterium, assembly GCA_964249295.1. GTDB lineage: Bacteria > Armatimonadota > Armatimonadia > Armatimonadales > Capsulimonadaceae > CAZZVX01. Next base: position 11,214 of record CAXUCQ010000049.1, read on the forward strand.
CATCATGCCGGACCTAGACGGATCGATCTGGCCGCCACCGCCTCAACGGAGAGCGAATAAGCCCAGCCTAACGGCCACTGCCGTCGATCTCCCGACCAGGCTGGGGGGCATTGCCCTGCTGTTCTCCGTGCCGGGCGCGGTCTGCTCCTTCGGGGCGCTCTTCTTTGGTCAGGTCCCTGTGTTGATGACCCTCAGACGGCACGGCTCTTTTGGGCCGTGGTTTGATAGGTTCTCAAACATGGTGCTGTGTCTCGTACTCATCGGGCTTATCCTATTGGGGATTGGGGCCTGCCTCGGCCTGCGGGGGTGGCGCTCCAAGAAGGGGAAGTTGGCAGTGGCCCTGACGCTCTCGCCTGCGGTCGGGGCTGCCGCAGCCAGGGCGCTGTGGGATTGGTTGGCACCGATACGAGGCCACTTGTAGGCGGCAGAGGGACGTCCGCCAGTCGGTCCGCATCCGCCGACGGGACCAGAGGGGCTTCGTGATCTCAAGGGTCCGGCCCTGCCCCGCACTGGCGGACCCGGAGGGCTGGCAGACCTGGAAGGTTTCAAGGCCGGGGTGAAAATCCCAAAAACCCGCCGAGGAAAACACAAAAAACCACTAGACAAACGATACATCAACAGCCATAATAAAGGACAGGGCGCACGGAGAAAAGAGCAACACCACCATGTCTACGTCCGCCCTGTCGTCCCACGCCGCCCCTCCGAATCTCCCCTTCAGGGGAGACCCCGCGCAGCAGGGAAGAGAGGTCCAATCCCCCACCGGCCCCCGCACGCCCGAAGGCAAGGCCATCGCCTCGCGCTCCGCACTGGCGGACCCGGAGGGCGCCACCACCCACGGCCTGTCCGCCCGCAGATACGAAGTAATCGCCCCTTGGCGAGACATCGTCCTCCCCGACCTCGGCGAAGACCCCGCCGCCTTCGACGCGCTGCTCCGACGCCTCTGCGAACAGCTCCCGCCCCGCAACCTCCTGGAGC
>CAXUCQ010000050.1:0-9505 GCA_964249295.1 uncultured Armatimonadales bacterium
AAAAAACGGGTCAGTGTCTGCATAAGTGGGAGTCCGGGGGATGGCGTCCAACTCCCACATCTTACCCCGTCGCCACGCCAGGAAAACACGCGATGCGTTTCGCCCGGCACCCTTGTTGGTAGAATCTCCAGGGCCGCCCCCGGTCTTTAGAACAGGACTTCCCGTGGACACACAAAACAGCATCGCCGACACCGCCCCCGCCCTCCACGCCAAGCCCCCGACGCCGCCCACCACGCGCCGCGGCGACATGCCCTACCGCGAACTCGGGCGCACGGGCGAACAGGTCTCGCTGATCGGCCTGGGCGGCTTCCACATCGGCATGCCGGACGCCGACGCGGACGGCATCAAGCTCATCCATGCCGCTATGGACGGCGGCGTCAACTTCATGGACAACAGTTGGGACTACAACAACGGCAACAGCGAGGTCCGCATGGGCAAGGCGCTCGCCCAGGGCGGGCGCCGCGACAAGGTCTTCCTGATGACCAAGATCGACGGGCGCACGGCGGCGTCCGCGTCCAGCCAACTCGAACAGTCCCTGCAGCGACTCCAGACCGACCGCCTCGACCTGGTCCAGTTCCATGAGATCCTGCGCCTGGAAGACCCAGACCGCATCTTCGCCAAGGGCGGCGCCCTGGAAGCCGCGCTGGAAGCCAAACAGGCCGGCAAAGTCCGCTTCATCGGCTTCACCGGCCATAAAGACCCGCTCGTCCACCGCCGCATGATCGAGGTCGCGGACCAGCATGGCTTCCACTTCGACACGACTCAGATGCCCGTCAACGTCATGGACGCCCACTTCCGCTCGTTCACACGGCAGATCTTGCCGCTCGCCGCCGAGAAGGGCATCGGCGTACTCGCCATGAAGACGTTCGGCGACCACTTCATCCTCGACCGCGTCTTGCGCGACGAACTCGCCACGCCGACCGAGATGCTGCACTACTCGATGAGCCTGCCACTGTCCGTCGTCATCACCGGCATCGACCGCATGGAGATTTTGCAGCAGGCCCTGGACGCCGCCCGCACGTTCCAGCCCTTGTCCGCCGACGCGCAGGCCGCCCTGCTCGGGCGCACCCAGCCCGCCGCGCTCGACGGCGCCACGGAGCTGTTCAAGACCACCACCCACTTCGACGCCACCGCCCAGAACCCCAACTGGCTCGGCTGACAGGGCGCGTTTGACGCCCCGCCCGCCGCCGGGGTATGATGATGGATCGAGGACCCACGCCGTTGACAAGGAAACATTATCGAAGATACGGGCTGCTCTGTATCGGGCTGGCCGCGACGCTGTGTGGGACCGGGTGCGCCCGCCCGCCGAAGCTGACGGAACAGGTCGCCACCATCAACCCGCCGCCGCCGCCGGACCTGCAGATCGGCAAAACGCCGATCGGCGGCCCCAGCGAGTCGCCGACCGGCGCGGGGGCCGGCGGGGCCGGCGCCTCCGGGTACGAAGCGGGGCGCGTCGCCGGCGCGCTCCCGCAGCCGACGACGCCGACTTACCCCTACGGCGTCACCTACAGCCGCATGTCGCCGGTCGACAGCGCCGGCTCGTCCATCGCCGACCGGGGCAGCCCCCTCGCGCCGGACCAGCCGCTGGTCGCGGCGAACGCCCAAGGCGTCACCCAGCAGTTCACGCCCGCGCCGGGGCAGGTGCCGGTTAACGTCGACGCACACTCCATCACAAACGCGCCGATGAAACGCTGACGTCGCCGTTCTCCCCCGTAGGGGCGACCCCGTGGGCCGCCCTTCTTCCACAATCCGGGTCCCAAAGGCTGCGGGACTCGCTCCAGATGCTTGAGGGCGACCCACCGGGTCGCCCCTACGGGGAAGGCGTCCCCGTTAATCCAGATCGACTTTCTTGTTGTCGCCGACGTTCGTCCCGCCGCCCGTCGCCAGGTTCTTCACCAGGCCGATGGCGTGGGCGACCAGGCTGGCCGGCGAATCCCAGAACTCGCCCTTGTGCGCCGTGACCTTCAGCAGCGCGATGTCCGGCGTGTCCGTCCCGTCCGGGAACCAGGCCTTCAGCGCCGGCGTCCACAGCTCCTCGATCTTCGCCTTGTCCCGCACCAGGCTGGCCGTGCCGGACAGCGACACGTAGTTCTGCTGCTTCGGGTCCGAGAACGCCACGTTGACCTGCGGGCGCTGCTGTGCTTCCAGGACCTTGTGCGAAGCGCCGTAGGTAAAGAACCAGACGTCGCCGTCGAACTCCACGTTGCCGTTGGTCGACATGGGGCGGCTGCGCAGCGTGCTGTCGTCGTCCACCGTCGTCAGCATCCCGAAGTCGATGCCCTTGATCATCCGCGCGATCTTCTTCACGTCCTCGTCGCGCCCGGTTTCCGTGCTCATGGTGATCTGCTCCTGTCTAACGTCAAAAACGGCCCGGCGACAGCCGGACCGTTCGGGTTTTACCCACTTGGCGCGGGCGCTATTCAGGCCCAGGGGCAGCGTCACTTGATCGCCACCAGTTCCACCGTGAACAGCAGCGTCGCTTTGGGCGGGATGATCGGCGGACGCCCTAGCTCGCCATACGCGAGCGGGTAGGGGATGATCAGCCTGCGCCTGCCGCCGACGCGCATCGTGGCGAGTCCCTCCTCCCAGCCGGGGATGACCTGGTGCGACCCGAGCACGAAGTCGATGGGCGCCTTGTCGGGGTGGTCCCGCGAGGCGTCGAACTTGACGCCGTTGGTCAGCGTCCCGACGTAATGCACCGAGACCGTCTGCCCCGGCCTGGGCGTCGGCCCCTTGCCGATGACGACATCGACGTATTTCAGACCGTCCTTGGTCGTGACCGTCTTGCCGACCGTCGGCCTGGTCATCTTCTTCGCGGCATGAGCCGGGGCCTTCGCGGAGACGCCTGTCGTGGCCGAGAGGGCGAGCGTTGCGCACGTCAGGGCGCAGAGTGTTTTCGACATGGGAATCAGTTTCCTTTGGACGCAATGGGCTGGAAGTCGGTGACGTCAGTCGTTTCGCCCTTCCCCCCGCGTTCTCCTGCCCATGGTTGACGCGCGGCGCCCGAATGACGTATAATCAACGGCGTTTCTTGCTCCCATTCCACACTCTTGGAGAACCGCCATGCCCTTTGAAGGACAAGCCGCCGTGCTGAACGAAGCCGGGCGCGACGTCGAAGTCGAGGCCGTCACCATCGACGACCCCGGACCCGGCGAGGTCCTGGTCAAACTCGCCGCCTCGGGCGTCTGCCACACCGACCTGACCGTGAAGAATCTCAGGGGCAACGGCATGGCTTTTCCCATCGTGCTGGGACACGAGGGCGCGGGCCATGTCGAGGCCGTCGGCCCCGGCGTGCAGGGGCTGGCACCCGGCGACCCGGTCGTGATCGCCTACCGCGCGCCCTGCGAGCAGTGTCCCGCCTGCCGGCGCGGCGACCCGCGCCACTGTTACCAGGCCCTGCGCGCCCAGCCGCGCATCCGCCGCGAGCGCGACGGCGCCCTGTGCTCCCAGGTCCTGCGCTGCGGCACGTTCGCCACCCGGACCGTCGTCCACGCCAAGGCCGCCATCAAGATGCCCCCGGAGATGCCGCTCGACAAGGCGTGTCTGATCGCCTGCGGCGTCGTCACGGGCGTCGGCGCGGCCCTAAACACCAGCCCCGTCTGGGCCGGCGCCCGCGTCGCCGTGATCGGCTGCGGCGGCGTCGGCCTGTCCGTCATCCAGGGCGCGCGATTGCGGCACGCCCGCCAGATCATCGCCGTCGACGTCAACGCCCGCAAGTTGGAGCAAGCGAAGCAGTTCGGGGCGACCCACGCCGTCAACGCCGCCGAGGGCGACCCCGTGGCCCGCGTCCGCGCCTTGACCGAGGACGGCTGGGACGGCGGCGTCGAGTTCGCCTTCGAGGCCACCGGCATCCCGCAGTGTACCGAACAGGCCGTCAGAATGCTTTCCTACAACGGAGTGGCGACGACCATCGGCTTCCCCGCCGCCGAGGACAGCGTGACGCTCAACCTGGGCGACACGGCGACCGGCGTCTACTGGAACAAGGCCGCCCTGCACGTCTGCCACTGCGGCGACGCCCTGCCGTCCTACGACTTCCCGCTGCTGGTCCAGTTGTACCTCGACGGCCAGTTGATGCTTGATGAGATGGTCACGCAGATAATTACTCTGGGCGACGTGAACGAGGCCTTCCATGCCATGCACGACGGCGACGTGATTCGTAGTGTGATCATGTTTTAGGGAGAACTGGTTGTGTTTTCAGCCTCGCGCCGCCCGGCCCTGAGCGTTTGTGTCCTGGTCGTACTTGCGGCGGTCTGCCTTGGGTGGTATTGGCAGGGCCGCCCGCGCACGTTCCACGACGCGCAGGACATCTGGTCCGTCGCTTTCTCACCGGATGGCCGGACTCTGGCGACAGGGCATCAGCTCACCGTCAAGGGCCGGAACAAGCGCGGGTATTGGGGGTATGGTGCTGGGGACATCCAGTTCCGTGATGTCACCTCCGGGCGCGTGACGCGCACCCTGCCGTTCCTGTACCCGGCGTCACGATGGGACGACGTCGATAAGTCGAGGCCGGTGGACTGGCTCGCCTTCTCCCCTGATGGAAGGTTCCTGATGGCGAGCAACATGAATGGCGGTGGGGGAGATACCGTCGGGGTCCTGGAGGTCCGCACCGGACGTTGGACGGTCCATCTGCTCCCGTCCGGCACATATCCGCGCGAACGGATGTATCGCCCGGTGGGCTTCTCCCCAGACAGTCTGCGCGCTTACATTCTCGTGGTGGATCGAGACGGTGCGCCCAGGCTGACCGGCTCAGATCTCGACCAGGATTCAAAGCAGGCGCGGCCCGAGGCCGCACTGGTGGCGTATGACCCGGCGACCGGCCGCGTCGTTGCGCGTCTGCCGCACCTGCTGAGGCAGGGCGAGTGGCCGGCGCAGGCGGCGCTGCTGGCGGACGGCAGGGAGCTTGCGCTGGCCGTTCAGTACGGTACCGGTGACAGTTATACACCCGGCGGCGACAAGATTGTTCTCGTGAGCACGGCGACGGGCGAACGACTTCACACGCTCACTGTGAACGGAGGGATGCAGCCGGGACTTGTCTCTGCAAGCCGCGTCGACCGGCTGTTTGACGGCGCGAGCGGCACGATGACCGTCTGGGATGCAGCATCGGCGGATGCCGTCACCCGTGAGGTGAACAACTCTTACCAGCCGCTGGCGATCTCACCGAGTGGCCGAGTGGGTGTGTTTGGCGGATACCCAAACACGCTTAGCCTGGCCGACCTGGCGGGACTGCAGCAGACATCCCAACTCGCGCGTGGCGAGAAGTGGATAAGTGCGGCGGCGTTCTCCCCAAATGGTCGCACATTGGCCGCTGCCGATCATCAAGGAACAGTCATTCTATGGAAAGTCCGATAAAAATGAGTACGCCGTGTGACGCGAGTCTCTGGTTTACCTTTTCGCAGGAGGTCTGACGGCGCGATGACCATCATTCAGACGAAGACACACATTGGGGCCGACGGTACGCTGTCGGTGCAGGTGCCGACGGCCTTGCGCGAGACGGATGTCGAGGTGACGCTGACATTCCAGCCGTCGCTGCAGGCGCAGACTAGCCCGGAGGAACTCGGCTGGCCGCCCGGTTTCTTTGAGGAAACAGCGGGGGCGTGGCAGGGGGAACCGTTAGAGCGTGGCCCGCAAGGGGAGTATGAAGAGCGAGAGGCGCTGCGGTGAGTCACCTCCTGGACACGAACAGTTGCATCCGCTACTTGAACAACAAGCAGTCCAACGTCGCCCTGAAACTCGCCGCCAAACCGCCCCATGACATCAGAATCTGTGATATCGTGAAGGCGGAGCTGTACTACGGGGCTTACAAGAGCGCACGTCGCGCGGCGAACCTGACGCTGTTGCGCCGGTTCTTCGGGCATTTGTCTCCGTGCCGTTCGATGATGCGGCGGCTGAGTTGTTCGGCAGCATCAAGGCACAACTTTTCGCCGCCGGAACGCCGATCGGGCCGTTCGATATGCAGATCGCGGCGATTGCTCTTGCAAACGGCCTGACACTGGTGACGCACAACACGCGCGAGTTCGGGCGCGTCGGCGGGCTGAACCTGGAAGACTGGGAAGTGTGACGCCATGCCGGAACTGCCGGAAGTCGAAACGCTGCGGCGGGGGCTGGAACGGTGCCTCGCCGGGCATCGGATCGTGGGGGTGCGGGTCCCCGTGCCGCAGATGCTCAAGGGAATCATCGCCGCCCCGGACGTGTTGGCACGGAAACTGCATGGCTGCCGTATCGAATCTCTCGGGCGGCGCGGGAAACACTTGATATTTACCCTGGATTGTGGGTACTATCTATTGTTGCACCTGAGAATGCGCGGTCAACTGCTGGTCGTCCCACGCGAAACGCCGGACGGGAAGTACCTGGCCGCCGCCTTTCAGGTCGAAGACGGCCGTGAACTGCGCTTCCATGATATGTGGCGCTGGGGCGAGATGCGCCTGATGACGGCGGACGAGTTGGCGATCCACCCGAGCCTGCTCGGCATGGGGCCGGAGCCGTTCTCCGAGGATTGGACCCCGCAGGTGTTCCGTCAGGCGTTGGCGAAGCGCCCGCGCACAGCCGTTAAAGCGGCGCTGCTGGACCAGGCGGTCGTCGCGGGCATCGGCAACATCTACGCCGATGAAAGCCTGTTCCGTTCCGGCATCCGCCCGCTCCGCCCGGCGGGGTCGCTGACCGATGACGAAGTGGGCCGACTGCACCACGCGATCTGGGCCGTGCTTGGCGAGGCGACCGACGGCGGCGGGACGACCAGCGACAACTACGTCGACGCCGAAGGACAGATCGGGCGGTACACGCCGCGCGTCTATGACCGGGGCGGACAGCCCTGCCCGAATTGCGGGACGACGCTGACGCGGATCAAAGTCACGGGGCGCGGCACGGTTTATTGCCCTTCCTGCCAATCTTAAGCGAAAGCCGCAGAAAATAACAAAGAAAGATCGTAAACAACAAGTCTTGACTCTCACCACCTTAATCCCGGGGCAATCGAGTCCCACTGCTGAGGAGCACTACGAAACTATGTCGGCCGTACCAGAAGATGTTGTGACGCGCGAAATGGAGCCGGACAGCCCGGCCTCCGGCAACGCGACACCCGAGACTCAGGCCGTAGCGGCAGCGCCCGCGCCCGAGTCCAACGGAACCGCGCCCGCCGCTGCGTCCAGCACTCCGGTTCCGGCGCCCGCGGCTCCTGTTTCCGCCGCCGCCGTCGCGCCCGCGCCCAAGGCGAGCGGCGGTGACAGCAACGGCATGAGTCAGTCCGACTTTGAGAGCATGCTCAAAGAGCTGTCCGAAGGCGACGTCGTGACCGGCACCGTCGTCCACATTGACAAGGACGGCGTCCTGGTTGATGTCGGCGCCAAGAGCGAGGGCATCATCCGCCCGAACGAATTGTCCCGCGAGCCGTTCGACAGCATCGAGGATGTCGTCAGGGTCAACGATCAGGTCAAAGTGGTCGTGATCGGGCGCAACGACGACGGCAACCTGCTGCTCTCCAAGAAGCGCGCCGACTTCGAGAAGGCCTGGGACAAGGTCATCCAGGACATGAACGCCGGCACGATCATCCACGCCATGGTCTCCGAGCGCGTCAAGGGCGGCCTGGTCGTCGATCTGGGCATCCGGGGCTTCGTCCCCGCCTCGCACGTCGGTACCGGCGACTTCAAGCACCAGAACCTCGATAAGTACGTCGGCCAGAGCATCCCGCTCAAGGTCATCGAGGTGGACCGGGAGCGCCGCAAGGTCGTCCTGTCCAACCGCCTGGCGACCCAGGAGGAGCGCGAGCAGAAGCGCACCGACACCCTCGCCGCGCTGAAGGAAGGCGACGTCCGCAAGGGCATCGTCCGGCGCGTCACCGACTACGGCGCGTTCATCGATCTGGGCGGCATCGACGGCCTGCTGCACGTCTCGGAGATGTCCTGGGCGCGTATCAAGCACCCCAGCGAGGTCGTCCACAACGGCCAGGAGCTGGACGTCATGATCCTGAAGCTCAAGCTGAACGAAGGCCGCATCAGCCTCGGCCTGCGCCAGATCCTGCCCGACCCGTGGACCGAGGTCGGCGACAAGTACAAGCTCGGGGACGCCGTCAAGGCGACCATCTCCCGCCTGGTGCCGTTCGGCGCGTTCGTCGCGCTCCCGGAGGGCATGGAAGCGATCATCCCGACCAGCGAGCTGTCCGACCGCCGCGTCGCCAAGCCCGGCGACGTCGTCAACCCCGGCGACGAGGTCGAGGCCAAAGTCATCGAACTCAACCCCGGTGAGCGCAAAATGACCCTGTCCATCCGGCGCATGGTGGAAAGCGTCACCCCGCGCGAGCCGTATGTTCCCGAGCCGGAGGTCATCGGCGGCGGGCGCGGCGGGCGTGACCGCGACCGGGACCGCGACAGCCGGCCCGAAGGCGGCTTCGGCGGCGGCTTCGGCGGAGGTGGTAGCAGCGCTGGCAGCGCGCCGCGCGAGCGCCGCCGCCGTGAAGGCGGCGGAGGTGGCCGTGACCGGGGCGGCTTCGGCGGCGGCGATCAGGAAGACGACTACAAGGAATACAAGAACTACCGCGCCACCCAGCGCGAAGAGACGTTCGGCACCAGCCTGGCCGATGTGCTGGGGGAGCGCTTCGGCCGCACGCTGGGCGCGGCTGAGGAGTCCAAAGACGACAAAGACGCCGGGGCGGAGAAGGAATAACTCCCGTTCAAAAAAGCCCTCGCTTGTGCGGGGGCTTTTTCTTTGGAATCGCCCATGCACATCCTCGGCATCACCGGCGGCATCGCCACCGGCAAAAGCACCGTGACCCGGATGCTCGCCGACCTGGGCGCACCGACGCTCAGCGCCGATTTTCTGGCCCACGGACTCCTCGCCCCCGGCTCGGACACCGCCCGCGCCGTGCTCCGGGCCTTCCCCAGCGCTGCCGCATGGGACGGAGACGGCGCTCCGACGGTTGACCGGCGGGCGTTGGGCCGCCTGGTCTTCGCCGACTCGGACGCCCGGCGGCGCTTGGAGAGCCTCACCCACCCGCCGATCATCGACACCCTCGCCACGCAGGCGCGGTCGTGGCGCTCCCAGACCACGGCCTGCGCCGGGGCGCTCGAAATCCCGCTGCTGTTTGAGGCCGGTCTGCGGCATCTCGTGGACCGCGTCGTCGTCGTCGCCTGCCGCCCGGAAACACAGACCGAGCGCCTGCGCGCGCGGACGGGCATGGACGAGGCCGAAGCGCAGCGCCGTATCGACGCCCAGTGGCCGCTCGCCCGGAAGATCGCCGAGGCGGACGACGTCCTTGCGACCGATGAGGGCTTGGAAGACACGCGCCGCCAGGTCCTCGCCCTCTGGCGGGCCTGTTGCGACATGGAGACACACGCCCCGCATGACTGACCGACAGACGCCGTCCCACAAAGGCTTCACCCTCTGGTTCACCGGTATGTCCGGCGCGGGCAAATCCACGCTCACGGACGCCCTCGCCGCCCGCTTCCGTGATCTGGGCTATCGCTTCGAGGTGCTGGACGGCGACGAAGTCCGCACCAACCTCTCCAAAGGCCTGGGT
>CAXUCQ010000050.1:9515-12121 GCA_964249295.1 uncultured Armatimonadales bacterium
GCCTGGGTTTCTCCAAAGAGGACCGCGACATCAACGTCCGGCGCATCGGCTTCGTCGCCCGCCTGCTGGCCCGCAACGGCGTCATCGCCATCACCGCCGCGATCTCGCCCTACGCCGATGTTCGCGACGAAATCCGCGCCCTGCATACGGGTGACGGCGTTCCCTTCGTCGAGGTCCACGCCGATGCCGCCTTCGAGGCGCTGGCCCAGCGCGACGTGAAGGGCCTTTACAAACGCGCCCTGGCCGGCGAGATCGCCCACTTCACCGGCCTGTCCGACCCCTATGAGCCGCCCGCCCGCCCGGAAGTTGCCGTCCGCACCGACCGCGACACGGTCGAGCAATCGACCGAGCAGATCTGGGCCTATCTTCAGCAGCAGAATCTTGTTGACGGCTGATCCTGCCGCGTAGCAGTGCCATCGGTCGATGTACTATCATGAAGCGGAGGGGCGCCGATGGGTCTCGATTTTTAGGACACGCTCGCGTCGCCCACGGTGACTTACGAGGAAGGCTTGCGCTTCTTCCGGGGACAGGGGACGGCAAACGACGCGCTGCGCCGCCTTGTGGCGGATTTGAACGCCTGTGGGATCGACTACAGCGTGACCGGGGCCGTCGCCCTCAATCAACATGGCTACCGACGCTCCACAGAGGACATCGACCTTCTGATGTCACCCCATAGCCTACGGACTTCCAGAAAGAACTTGTCGGCCGAGGATACCGGCCCGCGTTCGCAGGGGCGACCAAGAAGTTCCGCGAGACGGGTCAAAACGTCCCCATCGAGATCCTTACGAGAGGCGAGTATGCCGGAGACGGCAAGCCGAAGCCGGTCCGCTTTCCCAAGCCGGGCGAATAATTCGTGGTCATCGGTGGGGTCAAGACCGTCGATCTGCCGACGCTCATCGAACTGAAACTCGCCTCCGGCATCAGCGGCCTTGCCCGCCTAAAAGACCTCGCGGATGTGCAGGAGTTGATTCGCGTCCTCTCGCTCGGCCCGGCAGTGGCGGAGCGTCTCGATGCCTCTGTGCGCCCGAAGTATCTCGAACTGTACGCGGAAGTCGCCCAAGCCCAGGCGCAGAACCCATAGGACACGGAACAATCAACTCTATGCATCCCATCACAGCACCGCGTCGTGCCGCCGTTTTGGGTCTGTCCCTACTCCGCCTTTTTGCCGTCGCGGGCGGCAGCGTCCGGGCCGCTCCCATGGCTCCGTCTTCCGCGTCCTCCCAAACCCCCGCCTCGGCGGAAGCCTTGATCTACTCCACCATGCCGTCCACCAACGCCCACAGCCCCGAAATGGCTCTGGACGGCGACCCCGGCACGTACTTCCGGTCCGCCTACGGCATGAGCGACGGGGACGAATTCCTGGTGCTGTTGTCCCGCCCCATCCCCATGGCTGCGATCCACATCACCACCGGCGACACGGACGGCGACGACCTCCTGACCGACGGCTTCGTGGAGACATCCTCGGACGATGTTCACTTCAGCCGGGCCTCCGCGTTCAACGCCCAGGGCGTCGCCTCCTCACTGCTGCACGGTGCGCCGGTCGAGGCGCTGCGCATCCGCACCGCCCACGGCCAAGACATCCCGGCTCTTGTCATCCGCGAGATCGCGATCCAGTCCTCGGCCAAGATCACCCACGTCCAGCGCGGGCCGGGGCGCGGCTTTTACGACATCTCCCGCGCCCCCGATGTCGCCGCCTGGGCGCGCAAGGCCGAGACGCAGATGGAGGCCTTCTGGCCCGACACCGCCGCGCTGCTCTACACCCAGGACTTCATCACCCCCAACATGGTCAACGTCGTCTACCGGACCGGCCCCGGCGTCACCGACGTCGCCGCGACGGGCGGCGGCGTCATGACCGTGAACGCCGCCTGGTGCCGCCGGCATCCTGAAGACACGGGTTTGACCGTCCACGAGACGGCCCACGTCATCCAGGCCATGCCCGCCTACGACCCGGTCTGGCTGATCGAGGGGACCGCCGACTACATCCGCTGGGTCCGCTTCGAGCCGCAGAACTTCCGCTACAAAATCACGCCGGGCAGATCCACGTACCACGACTCGTACCGCACGACGGCGGCCTTTCTCGGCTGGTGCGAGCTGCACTACGACAGCCGGCTGGTCACGAAGCTCAACCGGGCCGTCCGCGAAGGGACCTACAACAACGGCCTGTTCCTGAAAAACTGCGGCAAGGATGTCGACACGCTCTGGTCCGAGTTCGTCGCCGCCTACCAAGCGGACCCGAAGGGCGTTCTTGCGCCCCCGGTCGCCCCCGCGGACCGACCGCGCGCGCTGCCGGCCGTCACGGCCGGTTCGAGCGTCCCCGTCGATCTGTCTGCCGCCTTCAACACCGTCGGCTTCTTCAAAGACGGCGCGACGTTCGGCGCGGACGCCGGGGCCGATGCGGGAGGGGCCGCCTATTCCGCCGATCTGCTCGGCGCGTCGCAGACGTCAAAAGGCGTCCTGTTCACCCTCGGGCCGGCGGGCGCCAACGACGCCGTCACCGCACGCGGCGGCGTGATCGCCCTGCCCGCCGGACCCCATGCGTCCTTGTGGCTGCTCGGAACCGCCGTCCAGGGCCACCAGAGGGCGCAGTCCTTCACCGTGACCTACAC
>CAXUCQ010000051.1:0-12020 GCA_964249295.1 uncultured Armatimonadales bacterium
CATCTGCAGCAGCCGGGCGGGCTGACCCTCGCCCGGCAGCTGCAGATGAGCGGCTTCGACGTCAAAGTCTACGAGCGGGACGTCGGCAGGACCGCTCGCGTCCAAGGCGCTACTCTGGATCTGCACGAGGAGTCAGGGCTGAAGGCGCTGTGTCAAGCCGGCCTGATGGGAGAGTTCCGGGCGAACTACCGCCCAGGGGCGGACAAACTCGTCATCGTCGACCAAAACGCCAGAGTCTTTCTGGATGAATTCTCCAGCGGAGACCTCGGCACGGAACGACCGGAGATCGACCGCGGACCATTGCGCGATCTGCTGCTCGACTCATTGCAGCCGGACACCGCCGTGTGGGACAGTCGGTGCGTGGCGCTGACACGACCGGGCGATGCCCCCGTCAGGCTGGACTTTGCGAACGGCGCCAGCGCCCTCGCGGACATCGTCATTGGGGCGGACGGCGCGAACTCCAAGGTCCGCCCGCACGTCACGTCCACCCGCCCGGTCTACTCAGGCGTGACCGTTGTCGAGGGATCGGTTCACGACGCCCAGTCGGCGGCCCCGAGAATCCATAAGATGCTCGGCATCGGGAAGATCTGTGCTTTGGGGGCCTCAAAGACGTTGTTCGTCATCGCCAAAGGCGACGGCAGCCTGGCCTACTACACGGGCCACAACGCTCCCGAAGACTGGGGCCACACCTGCGGCATCGACTTCTCCAATAAGGCCGAGGTCTTAGGCTGGTTCAGAACGGAATTCGCGGGATGGTCCGACCTCTGGGATGAGTTGTTTGAGAACGCGGACGCCCCGTTCATCCCCAGACCGCAGTACTCCATGCCCCCCGGTCAGCATTGGGAGGCGTTGCCGGACATGACCCTGCTCGGCGACGCCGCCCACGTCATGCCCCCCTACACGGGGGAGGGCGTCAACATGGCCATGCTCGACGCCCTGGAGCTGGCGGAATGCCTGACCGACGCCGCCTTTCCCGACACGCGCAGCGCGATCGCCGCCTACGAGAATGGGATGCGTGTCCGCTCCCGCGAGGCCGCCCAGGAGACCCTGGAACAGACCGCCATGTTCCATTCACCGAACGCCCTGTCACAAGTCGTTAAGTTCTTCGCGCCCTTCCACGCCGCGCACGAGGCGTCTGCCCGCACATGAATCCCGTCACAGCCCATTTCAGTGGCCGGCATCTGCATAGCGGGCCGCCTTGGCGGTCAGGTGGGTTCTCATCTTCGCCAGCTCCGCCATGCGGCGATCGATCTGACTGATCTTGTCCAGCAATATCCGACGCCGTTCCGCCGGGCCGAGATTGTCCCAGTTCAGGAGGAACTGCTCGACCTCGCGCAAGGTGAAGCCCGCCGACTTGGCTTGCGCGATGAACTGCAGCCGCTCCAACGCCGCCGGTCCATAGTCCTTGTAGTTGTTACCAAGCCGCGCCCTATGCCGCGTGTCCACCAGCCCCTTTTTTTCGTAGAAGCGGATGGTGGCAGGCGTCAGCCCCGCCTCCCGCGCCAGTTCACCGATCAACATTTTTCTTGCACCCCTTGACATGGAAGTATGGTTCATAGTGTACCTTTCTCGCAGCACGGGAGAAAGACGGCAGAAAAGGACAAGACCATGAAAAACGAAACTTTGCAGGGTGCGGCGGCCCTGGTCACGGGGGCGTCGTCGGGCATTGGGGAGGCGACGGCGCTGGCCCTGGCGGCGCAGGGGGCGCGGGTCGGCCTCGCCGCCCGGCGCGTCGAGCGCCTGGAGGCGTTGACACGGCGGATCACGGACGCGGGCGGGGAGGCGCTGCCGCTGGCGTGCGACGTGGCCGACGAGGGGCAGGTGCGCCAGGCCGTCCAGGCCGTACACGACACATGGGGGCGGCTGGACGTGCTGGTCAACAACGCGGGCGTGGCCGTCCTCGGCCCGATCCTGGGGGCAGACACGGAGGAGTGGCGGCGGGCGGTCGGCGTCAACGTGCTGGGCCTGATGTACGCGACTCACGCCGCGCTGCCGCTGATGAAGGAGCATGGCGGCGGCCACATCGTCAACATCTCCTCCACGGCGGGCCGCGTCGCGCCGGCGGGGATGAGCGTTTACAGCGCGACCAAGTGGGCCGTAGGCGCTTTCTCCGAGTCACTGCGGCAGGAGGCCGTGGCGTACAAGGTGCGGGTGACGACCATCGAACCCGGCATGGTAGGCACGGAGTTGAGCGACCACATCACACACGGGCCGGCGCGCGAGTCGATGGCGGCACGACTCAGCTCGATGCGGGCGCTGGATGCGTCGGACATCGCCGCCGCCGTGGTGTACGCCCTGACGCAGCCGCCTCACGTGAGCGTCAACGAACTTCTCGTGCGCCCCAGCGAACAGAGCTAGCCCCACGGCCATTGTCGGAATGGTCATTGTCGATAACGCGGGCATGATGCCGCTTCGAGACCGATCGGCGTCCACGGCGACACAAATCTGACCCGACCGGAGGCGCGGAGAGCGGCGTTGATCTACGGCAAGCGGTGGGAGCCGAAAAAAGCCTTGCCGTCCCGCGAAGGCTTTCCGTGTGCCGACTACTGGGCGGTATAGCCGCCGTCCACAGTCAAGCTTTGACCGGTCATATACGAGGAGTCACCCGACGCCAGAAAAACCACGGCGCGGGCGACCTCATCAGGCTGCCCCAGGCGGCCCATCGGGATTCTCCCGTCGGAGAACTCAGACGCCGCTTCGACCGAGCCGAACGCGCCTTCCGTCATGGGCGTCCAGATGAGTCCGGGGTTGACGGTGTTGATTCGGATGGCGGCGGCGGCGTACTCGACGGCGGCGGCACGCGCCAGCGCGATGACGCCGCCTTTGCTCGCCGAGTAGATCGTCAAGCCAGCGTTGCTGGTCTCGCCGGAAATTCTGTCGTTCAGGATATCGAGCCACCGCCGGACTTCAGCAGCGCGGGGATCTGCGTCTTGAGCGCGAAAAACGCGCCTTCAGATTGATGTCCATCTGGTAATCTCAGTTGGCCTCGGTCTGCTCATGGAGCGGACCCATGCCGTTGACGCCCGCGTTGTTGAACGCGGCATCCAGCTTGACGTAAGCCTGCAAAGTCGCGGCGACAAGGGCCTCATGGTCGGCAAGATTCGCAACGTTGGTCCTGACGAACATCGCCTCACCGCCGCTGTCACCGCCGCTGTCTTTGATCTTCTACACGACCGCGTCGCCTTCGGCCTAACGCCGGGCAGCCACGACCACTTTTGCACCGAACTGCGCCATCAAGAGCGCAGTCGCTTCGCCGATGCCTGACGACGCCCCCGTCGCAATCGCCACTTTGCCCGTTAAGTCTGTCATCAGTCATTTCCCCTTTGCTGTTGAATCCCTTTTCGGTGCGTCAGCGCTGACCACCGGAGGCGCTGATCCGCTCGCCCGTGAGCCAGGAAGAGTCGTCCGACGCGAGGAACAGAACGGTTTGAGCGATGTCGTCCGGCTGCCCGATCCGGCCCAGCGGGATGGAGGCGATCATGGCGGCCTGCATTTCTTCGGGCATTTCCATCGCCGCCGCGCCCTCGGTCGCCGTCGCGCCGGGCGCGACCGCGTTGACCCGGATTTTCTTGGGGGCTAACTCAGCCGCGAACACCCGCGTCAGCGCGTCCACCGCGCTCTTCGAAGCCGAGTAAACGGCGCTCGTCGGGATCGCCCCGACGCTGGCAACGGACGTGATGTTGACGATGCTGCCGCCACCCTCGCCGAAGTGCCGAGCGGCTTCCCGCGTCGCCAAGATGGTGCCGAGGACGTTGATGTTGAACTGCCGGTGGAACTCATCCTCGGTGATCGCCTCCAGCGGTATGAACGCGACGCCCCCGGCGTTGTTCACGCGAAGGGCCAGCGGGCCGGAGGCTTGCTTTGTTTCCGCAAACAGCCGCTCCACGTCGGCGGCCAGGGCGACATCCCCCTGCACGGCTACCGCCATGCCGCCGCTGCCCGTGATTTCGGCAACGACTTTGTCCGCACCCTCGCGGCTGGATGCGTAATTGACGACCACGGCGGCTCCCGCCGCCGCCAGCGTTTTTGCGATCCCCGCGCCGATGCCTTTAGACGCGCCGGTCACGATCGCCACTTTCCCTGTAAGGTCTGCCATGATACTCTCCTGATGTTGTTTTAGTTTATTGTTCTAGTATAGTTGTTCTAGTATATTAGAATAACAGAAGTATGACCGATGGTGTGCTATAATGTCAAGTGTGAAACGATTCCATCTCCCCCCCGCCGCCGATCTTGTCTTGACCGACGTGCTGTACGCGCTCAGTGACCCGACCCGGCTGGGGATCGTCGCGCTGCTCGACAGCGGCGGCGACCAATGCTGCAGTCAAGGCAGTCTCGCCTCAGTCCCAAAATCTACGCTCGCCGTCGCGCCGGGGACCACCGCGGAGGCGATCACGGTGCTGCGCGACACCGGCGTGATTACCACTCGTATCGAAGGCACTTACTCCATCAATTCCTTGCGGCGCGCAGATCTCGATGCCCGCTTTCCCGGCCTGTTGGACGCCGTCCTGCATAGCCTCCCTCCCTGCCCGCTGACGAACTCCCGTTCGAGCAAAGACAAAGCCCCGGCCTGACCGCCGGGGCTTTGTCTTGTGTCAACTCGACCTGTTTGGCGTCTCGCCTAATCCCAGCTCCGGTGTGTGTTTTCAGGTCAAAGGTCGGGAATCTGCCAGTCGATCTCCGGCTTGCCGGCGGCCCGGAGCGCCGCGTTGATCTGCGAGAACGGGCGCGAGCCGAAGAAGCCGTTGCGGGCCGACAGCGGCGACGGATGGACGGACTGCACGACCGTGTGGCGCGTGGTGTCGATCAGCGACAGTTTCTTCTGCGCGTAGCCGCCCCACAGCACGAACACAACGGGGTCGGGCCGGGCGTTGACGGCCTGCAGAACGGCGTCCGTGAACGTCTCCCAGCCCTTGCCCTTGTGCGAATTGGCCTGGTGGGCGCGGACGGTCAGCACGGCATTCAGCATCAGCACGCCCTGACGCGCCCAAGGAGTCAAGTAGCCGTTGTTCGGGATGCGGCAGCCCAGGTCGTCGCGCAACTCTTTGTAGATGTTGACCAGCGACGGCGGGACCTCGACGCCGGGCCGGACGCTGAAGCACAGCCCGTGCGCCTGGCCGGTGTTGTGGTACGGGTCCTGGCCGAGCAGGAACACATTGGCGTCACGATAAGAGGCGAGCGCCAGCGCGGAATATACGTCCGGCGTGGGCGGAAAGACCGTGTGCGCGGCGCGCTCCTCGGCGACGAACTGCTGCAGTTTCGCCCAATACGGCTTGCGGAACTCCGGCCCCAGCACTGCCAGCCAGTCCGGCGGCAGCGTGGGGACGGCCGACGGTGTCATGTCATCCGTCTCAAAAAGCGAAGCTTGCAGGTCCATCAGTGTTTCTTTCTATGTGGCCGACGCGAATGTGATGCCTCTCGACTCGCGCCCCAAGGCCGTGATAAGGGCGACGGCCAGCAGCGTGATGCCGACCGTCAGGGCCAGCGCCCTGCCGTAGTCGCCGCCGAAGTGGTGCTCGCCCAGGTCGGTCTGCAGGGTCCCGTTGACCGACGCCAGCAGGTTCCCGAGCTGATACGCGAAGCCGGTGAAGACGCCGCGCAGGGCGTTCGGCGACAGCTCGCTCAGGTGCGCCGGAATCACGCCCCACGCGCCCTGCACGAAGAACTGCATCGCGAACGCGCCCAGCGCCAGCATCCCCGCCGTGTGCGAGAAGGCCCACAGCGGCACCATCGGCAGCGCGAGCAGGGCAGAGCCGATGATCGCCCGCCGCCGCCCGATGCGCTCGGAGAGCGTCCCGATCAAGATGCCGCCGAGTAGCGCGCCGATGTTGTACGTGATGGCGACGGCGCGCACGGTGTCCGCGTCGAACCCGTGCTGCACCTGCAGAAACGTCGGATAGATGTCCTGCGTCCCGTGCGACATGAAATTGAACGCCATCATCAGCAGCACAAGGTAGCCGAACAGCTTCGCATTCTGCCGTACCGCCTGGCCGACGTTGAAACGGACCCGCTCGTGCCGCCCCCGCTCCCACACGGGCGACTCTTTGACCCGCGCGCGGATGAACAAGGACAGCAGCGCGGGCAGGACCCCGAGGAAGAACAGCCAGCGCCAGCCCAGATGCGCCACGACGGGCGGGTACAAAATCGCGCCGAGCAGATAGCCGACGGGGTAGCCCTGCTGCAGGATGCCGGACAGCAGGCCGCGCAGCTTGGGCGGCGTGCTTTCCAGCGCCAGCGACGCCCCCAGCCCCCACTCGCCGCCCATGGCGATGCCGAACAGCGCCCGCAGGATCAGAAACGTCGTCAGCGACGGCGCGAAGCCCGACAGCAGTTCCAGGATCGAGTACAAGACGACGTCCACCATCAGCGGCATCCGCCGTCCGTAACGGTCCGCAAACAGCCCGAAGATCAAAGCCCCGACCGGGCGCATCGCCAATGTCAGCAGCAGCGCCAGCGAGACCGCTGTTTTGTCCGTGTGGAACTCTCGGGCGATGTCTTTGACGACGAAGACCAGGATGAAGTAGTCGAAGGCATCCAGAGTCCAGCCGAGATAAGCAGCGAGGAAGGCGCTGCGCTGGTCCGCCGTCAGCGCCCGCAGTTGTGACCATGTCTCCCCCATGTCGCGCCTCCCCTCAGCGGCCGTTCGAGAGCCAGAACATCCCAGCGATGCCCAGAATGTAGACAACCAGAACGGCAAACGAGTCGATGCCCATCCGCAGGATCTGCCGCGAGGGCCGGAAGATCAGGCCATAAAGATAGACCGCCGTCAGCAGCGCGCCCAGTCCCGTCAGATAAATGTCGCTGTGCTGAGCTTTCGGCAGGACGGCCTGCCCCGACAGCAGATCGGCCGGCAGGAACAAGACGGGCAGAAAGGCGTTCCCGCCGAAGATGTCCGAGAACGCCAGTTGGTAGTCGCCGACCTTGACCGAGGCCAGACCGGTCGAGACCTCCGGCAGCGACGTCGCCGCCGCCAGCACCGTCGCGCCGAAGAGAACCCCCGTCATGTGGATGTGCCGGGCGACGCCGTCGCCGGTCTGTTCCAGCACGACCCCGGCGACCAGCGTCGCCGCCCCCGCCAGAAGGAAGACCCCGACGGCCCGCCCGGTCGGCATCGTCTTCTCCTGCTGCCGCTGTTTCCGGGCGTCCGGGCGGGGCGGCTGTGTCTTCTGATTGTCCGGCGCTTGGCCGTTCTCATGCCACGGCAGGCCCTTGCGCGCCTGACCGATCAGCCACAGCCCGAAAAGCCAGACCGCCGTGATCAGCAGACTCGCAGGCGTCGTCCGTAAAAAGTGGACAGCGGGCGGGAACTGGCTGCCCATGACCACAATGAACAGCACCGCCATCAGCGTGACGCCTTCGAGCACCAGCACGAGCGACGCGGCCCGGTAGGTCAGCGAGGCCGGTCTGCCGACGCCCCACACGTCCAGAATGACCAGGACGACCGTCTGCAGCGCGATGCCCCCGAGGATGTTGCCGATGGCAAGACCCAGGCTGTGGTGCAGGGCCGCGCTGCAGGTGATCGCGATCTCGGGCAGATTGGTCGTGACCGCCAGCAGGATCAGACCGCCCAGCGCCTCGCCCAAGTGGAAACGGTCGTCCAGCACGTCCGTCGTCCGCGACAGCCAGATGCCCGCGCACCAGACCACGGCGGCGGCCACGGCGAAGACGATCAAGAGCAAGGGCAGCGGGAGCGCGTCGATATGGAGCATGAGTCTTCCTACCGCAGCCCGTCAAAAAAGCCCGGCGATTGCTCGCCGGGCCTGTTCGAATCAGCCGCGTTTCTGCGACACATCTTGCCGTGCTCGTCTCACTTGATCTCATCCATGGTGGCGTCCTGGGCCGCCGTCGTCTTGCCCTTGGCGACCATGCTGTCGTCATGGAACAGGTACGTGGACGAGTTGGGGTCGAGCGAGCCGTAAGGCGCTTCGGCGACCATCTGGGCGAAGTGGTCCAGATCGTGCTGCAGCCGGTCCCCGAAGTGCTTGCCCACGCCGAGCGCGTCCACGGCGTCGCCGAGGACGCCCGCTGGCGGGTTGTAAGTGATCTCGACCGTCACCTGGGTCTGCGTGTCGCCCGCCGGCGCGAACGTCACGACGCCGGAGTTCTCGAGGCCGCTGGTGGAGCGCCAGCCGATCTGGCGATCAGGAATCCACCGCTCGTTGACGGCGTCCCAGGCGTGGTCCCCGGCGATATTGGCGACCCAGTGGCTTGTCTGGTCGTCCTTATAAGTCACTTCCTTGACGTAGGACATGAACTTCGGGAAATCGTTGAAGTGGCTGAACAGCTCATAGACCTGGTGAACGGGCGCGTTGACCGTCACGGACGCTTTCTGTTCCGGCATGTCGTGTGCTCCTCCTGAGTGTCGAAATGATCTTGCTGGCGTATACATACCCGTTCGCGGCGGATTCTACGCCCGGTCGGACGGGGAGCGCCGCAGCCACAGCGCCGCGCCCGCCGCCGCGCCCACAAGCAGCAGGGCGCGCTTGCGGCCCGGATACAGTTCGAGCAGCCGCGTGTACAGGCTGGTACGCCCGCGCCACGTCCCCTCCACGGCGCCGGTCGTTGCGGTCGGCGCAAACAGGTTATCCGGGCGCGGCGTTTCCGGCTCGTGCGTCTGCTGCGTCCTGAACATCGCGCCGCCGAGCAGCATCACGCGGTCGAACAGCGTCGGGCTGATGGCCTCCATGATCGCCATGGCCTTGGCCGTGCCGCCGATGTAGATCTCGCGGCGCGGGTGCTCGGCGGCGAAGACGATGGCCTCCGCGACGGCGCGGGGCGCATAGACCGGCGGCACCGGCTTGGGCTTGACCTGCATGTGCGACCGCGCGACGTCGTAGTAGGGCGTGCCGATCACGCCCGGCAGGATCAGCGTGACGGTGATGCCGCTTTTCTCGTGGTCGAGTTCCACGCGCAAGGCTTCCGTGAAGCCTTTCAAGCCGTGCTTGGTCGCGCAGTACACGGACTGCAAGGGGATGGCGCGCTGGGACAGGACGCTGCCGACGGTGATGAGCGTCCCGCCCTGCCCCTGACGGCGCAGGATGGGCAGTGCGGCCTTCAGCCCATACAGCGCGCCGTGCAGATTGACCTGGAGGATGCGGTCGATCTCCTCGACCGTCATGTCCTCGAACGTGGCGTACTCGCTGACGGCGGCGTCGTTCACCCACGTGTCGATCCGCCCGAACCGCGCCACGGCCTCGGCGGCCAGCCGCTCGACCTGGGACCACTCGGCGACGTCGGTGACGACGGCGTGCGCCCTGCCGCCATTCCGCTCGACCTGCGCGGCCACTTCCGCCAGCGCCGCCCCGTTGCGCGCGGCAAGCACGACGGACGCGCCGCGCTCCCCCAGCAGCAGCGCCGTTTCGCGCCCGATGCCGGAGGAAGCCCCCGTCAGCACAACGACCTGCTCGTTCAGTGGTCTTGACACGTTCCCTGCCTTGCTAGCGACGGCAGGGAGACCCTGCGTCGGACCCTGCGGTGGGGCCATCCAACCCCAGGACTAATCCTGCAGCGGATCGTGACCCCAGTTCATCAGCGAGTACCGCCAGTGCGTGTGCGCGACATCGCCGGACGGCTTCTGCGCGAGGTGCCGGTGGACGTAGCTGACGACGCGCTGCATCTGGCGCAGGTCGTCATCCGTGTAGTCTCCCTGCTTCTTGTGCAGCAGGTCAATGATGTGTCGTCCCGACTCATGACCCGTCGATTCGGCGCCCTCCGCCGGCTTCTGACCCACTTCCTTGGACTCGTCGGTCTGCAGCCACTTTTCCAGTTGGCCGGGAGTCATGTTCACCGCGTCTTGGAAGCGGGCGATGACGTCGGCGTGATCGTGACTCACTTGCCGCCGCCTTTCTTGTGCAGATCGTCGGGCTTGTGCGCCGCTTCCTTGCCGCTCTTATCGCTCTTGACGAGGAACTCCGGGTTGTCTTTGGAGGCGGCGACGTGATGAGCTTTGATGTCCGTCGGAGCCGTCAATTTCTTCTCAACGACGCCCTCGGTCTCGCCCTGCGGCGTGTTCCAGGCGACGTGGTCGCCCTTCTTTATGGAGTCTGCCATGGCTGTTCGCGCTTTCTAATGGATGCCGTGAAAACACACGGGCGCAGTCGGCGGTTAGGGATATCCCGCCCGCCGCTGCGCCCGTGTGTCACTGGACTGTATCCAACCACCTACATGGCGGGCGGGTTCTTGATTTTGGAGGGCTTGTCCTCCGTGCCGGTGATGTCGCGCGCCATCTGCAAGTGGTTCTGGACGAGGTTGACGTTCTTCGCCGCCAGGTTCGTCAGGTGCGCGTTCTTGCCATACGCGATTTCCTTCTGGAACAGGCTGGTCGTCTTCGCGTGATCGACGATCATCGCGCTCAGGTACGCGCCGTCCAGCGCCTTGCCAGACAAATGCGACAGCTTGGCCTTGATCGCCTGGTGCTCGGGGTCGAGCACCATCGGCGTCGCCAGGCCCAGCGGCTTGGCGGTGACCATAAGGCCGCTCCCCAGAATCATGTGATCGTGGATCATCTCAGCCGCATAGGCCTTGACCGGCTTGCTGTCCGAACGCGCCAGCGCCACTTTGCTCAGGGCGATCTCGGCGGTGCCGCCCATGGCCGCCATCTTGGCGAACATGGCGTCCTGGGCATTCGTGCCGCTGCCGCTGTGATGGCCAGGCGCCTGAGAGCCTGCCAAGGCCGAACCTGCGCAAGCCAGCGCCGTCAAAGCCGCCGCCGCGGCGGAGAGTTTTTTGACCATATCAAGAATCCCTTCTAGGTCGTGCGTGCCGCTGCGGACACGCCTATGGTGTATGGTTGTGCGCCAACCCGAGGATACCGCAATGGCCGTTCGGCTAAACCTCTCGCGGCGCACGGTCTACTGCCCTGGAGCTGTCGCCCCGGTCGTGGTTCCCGAACCGCCCGTCCCCGTGGACGCGCCGCCGGTCATGCCGCCGGAGCCGCCGGCTCCCGGAGACGTACCGTTCATGCCGCTCGACATACCGCTCATGGATGCGGGCGCGACGCCGCTGACCATCGGCGGCGTGGCGGGGCGCAGGTTGCTGTCGGGGGCGTTGACCGCCATGGCGACCTGATAGATCTGTGCCGTGTGCGACTCGATGCCGGGCAGGTACTTCATGGCGAACGCCTTGACCTGCGGGTCCTGGCCCTGCGAGAGTTCCATGCCGTACAGGGCGATCGTGTTCTCATGCGCCTCGACCTGGCCGGCCATGTAGATCTTGTCGAAGTCCTTGCCGCTGGCACTGCGGAGCTGCGCGGCGTAGGCCTCGTTCATCAGGCCGGGGTCCTTGGGCGCCGGCAGGCCCAGCAGAACGCCCAGTCCCATGCCCTCCTGGAGCGACGCGCCGTGATCGGTCACGAGACGCTGGGCGACGGCTTTCACGTCGGCGTTTCTGGACTTCTTGAGCGCCATCTGACTGGACATGATCTCGCCCATGTCGCCCTGGGCGGCACGGAGCATGAACAGCTTGTCGGTGTCATTCAGGGTCGCACTCGGCGCGGGCGTGCCGCCCATCGGCATTGCGCCGGGCGTGGGGGACATGGGCATTGCGCCGGGTGTAGCGGCCATCGGTGGGGCCGGCGGGGGCGTCTGCGCCTGGACGCCCGTGCCGAACAGGGTCAGCGCGGCGGCCAGCGAAGCGACAAAGGCCGTGTTGCGTGTGATCATTGATCGTGTTCCTTGCTAATGTGTCGTGAAATAGTGCCGTTCGTTTGCAGCTTGTTATAGATACCAGCCTGGGCGCGGCGCTAAACATAACCGCTGCGGTTTCTTATCATACATTAAATTTCGAAGCGCGCCTCGGCTGCGCGACGATCCTGTGCCGCCCCCGCCAGAACGCCCGCGGTTGCTGGCCGCGCCCAGCGGGTATAACGGGTAGGCAGCCGCGCGATTTTCCTGAAACGCGGCGTGAAAGGACACGAGGACACCGATGATGCGTTCCCTGACCCAACAAACCCCCAAGCGCCGGCTGGCCCTGGCGCTCGCCACGACCCTGATCCTCCCCGGCCTCGCCGGGTGTGGCTCCAAAGG
>CAXUCQ010000052.1:0-8846 GCA_964249295.1 uncultured Armatimonadales bacterium
GGCGTCGTGTGCGGGGGACCCGGCGAGGGGCCGCTCGGCGAGCAGTTGGCCGACAGGATCGGAGTCCCGCTGGAAAACTGGGCCGGGCGGCCGACGCTGGCGGCGTCGGCGGCGCGGTTCGCCGGGGCGCAGATGCTGATCGGCAACGACACCAGCGGCATCCACCTGGCGGCGGCGGTCGGGACGCCGTCGGTGTGCGTGCTGGGCGGGGGACACTACGGGCGGTTCCTGCCGTACCCGCCTGCGGCGGATGGGCGGGCCGCGCTGCCGCTGCCCGTCATCCAGCCCATGCCGTGCTTCGGCTGCGGCTGGCAGTGCCTCTACGACGTGGGGCCGGGACAGCCGGTGCCGTGCGTGCGGGACGTTTCGGTGGAGGCGGTCTGGCAAGGCGTCCGCCGGACGCTGGGGGAGACCGCCCCGGCGCCGGCGGCATCAGCCGCCGTGACGGCGACATTCGGAGGAACATAACAGTGGATAAAAGTTCAAAGATATTCGTGGCGGGACACCGGGGGCTGGTCGGCTCGGCGCTGGTGCGGACACTCGCGGCGGAAGGCTATGGGAACGTGCTGACGCGGACGCGGGCGGACCTGGACCTGCGCAACCCCGGCGCGGTGCGGGCGTTCTTCGCCGAGGAGAAGCCGGAGTACGTGTTTTTGGCCGCAGCGCGGGTCGGCGGCATCCTGGCGAACCGTGACTTCCCCGTCGAGTTCCTGCTGGAAAATCTGCAGATCCAGAACAGCGTGATCGAGGCGGCCCACGTTTCGGGGGCGGCGAAGCTGATGTTTCTGGGCAGCTCGTGCATCTACCCGAAGATGTGTCCGCAGCCGATCAAAGAGTCGTCCCTGCTGACGGGGGCGCTGGAGCCGACCAATGAGGCGTATGCCGTCGCCAAGATCGCCGGCATCACCTTGTGCCAGTCCTACGCCAAAGAGTTCGGCGACAGGTTCGTGTCCGTGATGCCGACGAATCTTTATGGGCCGGACGACAACTTCGACCTGCAATCGTCGCACGTGCTGCCGGCGCTGCTGCGCAAGTTCCATGTCGCCAAGGTGTCCGGGGCGCCGGAGGTGACGCTGTGGGGGACGGGCCAGGCGCGGCGCGAGTTCCTGCACGTGGACGACATGGCGTCGGCGTGCGTGTATCTGATGCAGAACTACGACAGCCCGGAGATCGTCAACATCGGCACGGGCGAGGACGTGACCATCGCCGAGCTGGCCGAGACGATTCGCAGGGTGGTCGGGTACGAGGGCAATCTGGTCTACGACACCAGTAAGCCGGACGGGACGCCGCGCAAGCTGCTGGACGTGTCGCGGCTGCACGCCCAGGGCTGGAAGCACCGGATCGGCCTGGAGGAAGGCGTCCGCCAGGTCTACAACGGGGTGGACAAGTCCGACTGGGCCGACGCTTAGCCGGGTCGGCCGATGAGGGAACTTTTTATGTCTCGCACTTCGGGCGACGGGGTCGAACTCGCCCCACAGACGCACAGCGGCGTCGGCGCTCTGGACAAGAACGGGTTTGGCGCGGGGGGCATCCTCCAGTCGCTGATCGGCGGCGGGGCGGCGGACGCCACCGGGAGCATCCCTATCGCCGGCGGCCTGTACAACTCCCCGGAGTTCGGCTCCGGGCCGAGCACGGCGATGACGGCTCTGGACAGCGGCCGCGCCAAAGGGGAGGTCCTGAGCAGGCTGCATCTGGCCCAACGCTGGCACCTGTCACCGGGCAAAGCGGCGGAGCGGTTCAACAAGAACATCAGCTATGGCGTGGACAAGGACGGCCTGCTGGACATCCAGGCCACGGACACCGACCCGCACTTGGCGTATCAGATCGTCAACACTTATGTGCAGGCGATGCAGGACGTCTCGACGCAGCTGAGCACGTCATTCGCCCACAAGAACTTGGTCGCCGTGCGTGAGCGCTACGCCGCCGCCCACGCGACTCTGCTCCGGCAGGAGGGCGAGTTGGTGGCGCTGCAGACGCGGACCGCGCGGACGATGCCCCTGGGCGTCGCGGCGGCAAGTTCGTATGTCGATCTGATGAACCAGAGGACGGCGGCGCAGACCGCCCTGAGCGCCACCAACGCAGAGATCAAGGCACAGATCGAGACCGCCCGGAAGACCTACGGCAGCAGCCTCGATCTGCCGACCAGCGTGCCGTTCGCGGACAGCACGATCGAGGATGTGCGCAAGGCCGAGGCGGATTTCGCGCGCGTCAGCGCCATCTATGGGCCGGACTACCCCGGCTACCGGGAGGCGCAGGATCGGGTGACGCAGGCCCGCGCCCAGGCGAACGCCGAGCTGAAGCGACAGCTCTCGGCGGCGACGCAGTTCATCTCGCCCGAGATGTCCGGCCTGTACATCAAGCGGGCGACGGAGCAGTCCGAGTTGGACAGCCTGACGGCGGCGTCCGACGCCCGCAAGACGGACATGCTGTCCCTGCCCGCCGCGCAGATGCGCGAGGACGACCTGAAGCGCCAGGTCGGCCTGAGCAACACTCTGGACTCCACTCTCTTTCAGGCCGTGACTCAGGCGGAACTCGCCGAGAAGCGTGACGTCCCGACGTTCACGGTCATCGACGGCGCGGGCGTGCCTGACACGCCCATCCTGCCGCGCGTCCCGTTCATGACGGCGCTGGCGGCCGTGGCCGGGTTCCTCGTGGCTGTGGCGTTCCTGATAGGCCGTTCCGTGATGCGGCAGACGAACGGACTCACCGAGTTCGGTCATCTCACGGAGCAGTTCTTCGGCGGGCGGCCTTTGGAAGCCGCCGAAGCCCAGCGCGCGTTCGAGCCGTCGGCGTCTTCGACCCGCCTGGACCAGAGCCGCAGGCCTGTCGGTGTGGAGAACGAACAGCGGCGGGAGCTGGAACAGCGGCGGGAGCTGGAACGGTCCGAACACGCGGGCGCCCGCGAGGAAGACACGGCCGTATGAGGCCCAAAGGTGCCGCGCGTTGAGTGTGCCACTGCAACTGCACGACCCTGTCCGCCCGGTCTGGCTGTGGTGGCTGTTGGGCCTGACCGGGGCCGCCGGTCTCGGCGTCGCCGTCGCCTTCACGCCCGTCGTCGGCCTGCTCCTGTGCGCACTGGCGGTGGTCGTGGTCGCCGTTCGGTGGGTGGAACTGCTCAGCGTGGCGATGTTTCTGACGCTGCCGTACATGGTGGCGAACCTGCCGACGGGCGCCTTCACGCTGAAGCTCTGTGACGCGGTGGCGTACCTGTTCGCCGGGGCCTGGGCCGCGCGCGCTCTTCTGCGCCGGGACCGCGTCTTCTGGCCGCCGGCCACGGGGGCGGTGCTGGTCTACCTGGCCGTCCTCGCCGTTTCCACGGCGTTCTCGCCCCCGGTCCCGCGTCCGTACCTCGGCGACGTGGACCTGAACAGCCGCAACGCGCCGGATTTCCGCTCCATCAGCCTGATCGTCTGGCTCGGCCTGTCGTGGCTGGTCGTCGTGGCGCTCTACAACGTCGTGGGCAGCCGCCCCGACTTGTACCGCCGCTGCGTGTGTACACACATCCTGGGCAGCGGGATCGCCTGCGTCATCGGCCTGGTGATGTACGGGCTTGCGCTGTTTTTCGGCTTCCAGTTCCACGAAAGCTCGATGGGGCGCAGTCTGATCTTCCTGAACGGGGATTACCTGCGTCTGGCGGGCGTCGCCTACGAGCCTCTGTTCATGGGGTTCTACCTGACGACCGTCATCCCCGTGACGGTGGTGGTGAGGCAGCTGCGCCCCGGCTGGATTCCGCGCCGGCTCGTCACCCTGGTGCTGGCGCTCCAGTGTCTGGCGCTGCTGCTGACGTTCTCCGCCGGCGGCTGGGCCGCGATGGTCATCTCCATGCTGATCCTGGCGCCGCTGCTGCTGCGCCACATGACGGCCCAGGAGAGAAAGCGGCTCGGCGTCAGCCTGGCCGCCCTGGCGGTGCTGGTCGGAGTCGGATGCGTCGTCGTCCCGAAAGTGCGGTCGACGATCTCCAGCCCGCTGAGCAAGATCGCGGGCGGCGGCGATCCGGTCCGCAAGAACGAATGGGCGGTGGGCTATGCGGTGATCTCCGACCACCCGTTCCTGGGCATCGGGCCGGGGCTGGCGCGGTTCTACTTCGGGCGGTACGACTTTCAGCGCTCGACGCCGTTGTTCTTTGACCAGGAGATCAACAGCGTTTATATCAACGTCGTCGCCGAGTCCGGCGTGGTCGGCGGCCTCGCGTTCGTCTGGTGCGCTTTTTCGGGCATCCGTGCGCTGCTGACGGTGGTGTGGCGTCGGGGCGTCTCGAACGTCCCGATTCTCACGGCGCTGGTGGCGAGCTTGTTCGGCGTCGCGGCACAGTACACGAGTCTGAACTCGTTGTTCCTGGTTTATTTCCCGGCCCTGATCGGCATCACCGTGGCGGGGATGCGCCTGTCCGCCGGGGAAGGCGCCGTGGAGGCGCCCGGCGGGGCGCGGGAGACGGCCCTGGTCGGGGGCGTCTGATGAACGAGGCGCAGCCGACGATCACGGTTGTCGTCGCCGTCTTTAACGGTGCGGCGACGCTGCGGCGGTGCTTGGACAGCGTGCTGGGCCAGACATACGCGGCTGCCACGCAGCTGATCGTCATGGACGGCGGATCGACCGACGGGACGGTCGAGATCCTGCAGTCGTATGGCCCCAGAATCGGGTGTTGGGAGTCGCAGCCGGACCGGGGCATTTATCACGCCTGGAACAAGGCGCTTGAGCGGGCGGTGGGGGACTGGGTGTGTTTCATCGGGTCCGACGACTACTTCTGGCGCCCGGACGTTTTGGCGCTGATGGCGCCGCACCTTTCCGGCGCGGCTCCGGGGGTGCGGCTCGTGTACGGGCGGATGGCGGTCGTCTCCAAGACGGGAAGCTTGATCCGCATGGAAGGGGTCCCCTGGGAAGAAGCCCGGCGCGGCTTCTTCGCCACCAACACCATTCCGCACCCCGGCTTGTTCCACCACCGCCGCTTGTTCGAAGAGCACGGGGGCTTCGACGAGTCGTTCAAGATCGTGGGCGATTACGACCTGCTGCTGCGCGAGCTGAAGACGGGGAGCGCGCTTTTCGTGCCGGATGTCGTCACGGTCGGCTTCCAGCACGGCGGCGTCAGCAACTCGCCGGCGGCCATGGGGGGGATGCTTCAGGAACTGGGACGCCTGCGGCGGCATCACCGTCTTCCCGCCGCCGCCGGCCTGGGCCGCTCGAAAGTCTTCTGGAAGATGCGGGTGACTGCGGGGGTCGTGCGCCTGGTGGGGGACGGCGGGTTTCGCTTCCTCGCCGACGCTTTCCGTCGCCTCAGAGGGCGGCCGACGGTCTGGCATTAGAGAGCGTTATGAACCGCCAACACGTACTGATCGATGCGACCGTCGTGGTGCCGCAGATCGACGGCCTGTCCCAGTATGTCCTGAACCTGATTCAGCACATCCAGCCGGGGTGTTGGGAGGGTCTGGACTTTTCCCTCGTGGCCCACCCACGGATGTCAGACCACCCGACGATCCGGGACTGGGCGCACCGGGGGGGCGGAGTGGTGTCGGCGCCCGTCACGCCGATCGGACCGTCACGCGACTGGCGGATGCGCCGCTTCCTGAAGCAGCGCGGGGCCGACTTCGATCTGATCCACGTCACCTCGAATCAGTATCCGCTGTTCCTGAAGGGCGGCGTGTACACGATCCATGACCTGCTTTATAAGCGTTATCCGCAGATCTCGGGCCGCCTGGCGGGGCTGAAAAAGCGGTATCAGGACGTGGTCATCCGGCACGGGCTGCGCCGCGCCGCGCGTGTGATCGCGGTCTCGCAGTACACGCGGCGCTGCATCCTGGAGGAGTTCCCTCGGGACGTCGCCGCGTCCGACCTGCACGTGGTGGGCGAGGGCTGGGAACAGGTCGATGAGTTCCCGGCCGGAGCCGTATCGGCCGAAGTCCCTTTCGAGCGTTATTTCTTCTACATCGGCAGTTCGCGCCATCACAAGAACTTGAGCGGCTTGCTGGAGGCGTTCCGGCGGGCGTCGCCGGCGCTGGCGGGCGTCGGTCTGGTCATCGTCGGGCGTGAAGACCGGCTGACCGAGGAACAGAAGTCCGCAGTCGCGCAGATCAACCGGGACGGGAGGCGCGTCGTGCTGACAGGGTACGTCTCGTCCCCCGAAGCTTACGAGCTGTTCCGCCGCGCGTCCGCCTTCGTGTTCCCGTCGTTCTCCGAGGGCTTCGGGCTGCCGCTGCTGGAGGCGTTCGCGTTTTCCGTGCCGGTCGCGTGTTCGGACGCGGGTTCTCTGCCCGAAGTGGCGGGTGACGCCGCGCTGTACTTCGACCCCCACGACGTGGACCAGATGGCCGATCAGATGACGCGGATCATGACCGACCTGCCGCTGCGTCGGGCGCTGATTCAGAACGGCAAAGCCCGGCTGGAAGTCTACTCCTGGGAGCGGTGTGCGCGGCAGACGGTCGCGCTGTACTACGACGCCCTGGGGCGGCACAAGGACGCTGAATGAGGACACTGAATGTTCTGCACGTCATCACCCACTTCGCCGTGGGCGGGGCGACGGAGCCGACCATCACGACCTGCCGGTATCTGGACCCGGCGCGCTTCGAGTCCGTCATCCTGAGCGGGGCCACGGACGCGGACCAGCAGACGATGCTGCCGCAGGCCGCAGCGGCGGGCGTGCGGGTCGAAATCCTGCCGAGCCTGCGCCGCCCCCTCCGGCCCTGGGCGGACCGGCGGGCGTATCGGGACCTGGTCGCGTGGATGCGCGGCGGCCATTGGGACGTCGTCCACACGCACGGCAGCAAGGCGGGCGTCCTGGGCCGCCTGGCGGCGGCGCGTGCCGGGGTGCCGATCATCCTCCATAACGTCCACGGGTGGGGGCATCACGGACATATGCACCCCTGGCTGCGGCGCGTGTATGTGCTGGCGGAGCGGCGGGCGGCGCGCGTGACGGACCGGTTCATCCTGGACGCGGCGGCGAACCGTGAGAAGGGCCTGGCCGACGGCATCGGGCGCTTCGAGCAGTACGTGACGGTCTACAACGGCATCGACATCGGGCGGTTCCGGGACGTCCGCGTGGATCGGGCGGCGTTGCGCGAGTCGCTGGGCATCCCCGCCGAGGCCCCCGTCGTGGGGACGGTGGGGCGGCTGGCCGCGCAGAAGGCGCCGGGCGATTTTGTCCGCATGGCCGCCGCGATCCACGCGCGCCGCCCGGACGCGCATTTTGTGTTCGTCGGCGGCGGGCCGCTGCAGACGGAGACCGAGGCGCAGATTGAGCAGGCCGGGCTGCAGGGGGTCGTGCATCTGCTGGGCTACCGGGATGATGTGCCGGAGCTGCTGCGCGTCTTCGACGTGTTCGCGCTGACGTCGCTGTGGGAGGGCCTGCCGCGCGTCTTCGCCCAGGCGATGTGCGCGCGCCTGCCGATCGTGGCGACCCACGTCGATGGGGCCGCCGAGGCGATCCGCGAGGGGGAGAACGGCTTCCTGGTCCCGCCGGGTCAGCCGCTGGTACAGGCCGAGCGCGTCCTTCAGTTGCTGGACGACCCGGCGCTGGGGGCCTCGATGGGGCTGCGCGGCCTGGGCCTGGTCGCGCCCCAGTTCGACGAGCGCGCGATGGTGCGGCGCTTTGAAGAGATTTATCTCGAATGCGCCCGTGCCAAAGGCCTCGTTCCTGCCACTGCGTCCGGTATCGTTCTGTCTTCGGTGGCACAGTAGGGGAGAGGGCGCATCGCGATGCGCCCCACCCGGAGACGGCCTCTGCGTAGGGGCGCAAAGCTTGCGCCCTTCTGAAGAACTGAATGACTTTGTTCTGCTGCCGTTCATACAGAAACACCGCCCGCATCCCACGGAATGACTGCTTTATGAAAAAACTCACCCCTTTGCTTCTGCTCGGCCTGCTGGGAGGGGCGACGGCGCTCGTCTCGGCGGCCCCATCCGATGTCGTCCCGGACGGCTCAGGGCTGTACGACGCCGTGGCGCTGCTGGCGCAGGATCACCTGCTGCCCGACACGTCCCTGGACGCGACCGATTTCCTCGGCGTCAGTCACCGGCTGCGGACGCGGGCGGAGTTCGCCCGCCTCCTCGCCGGGGTGACGCAAGACCCGTCGGACCCGCGCGCCCGCGCGGCGCTGGCCTTTGCGCGCGGCACGCTGGCGCCGGAACTCCACAGCAACTCCGGGGCGGGCGTGGGCAAGGCGACGCTCGGGCCGATGGGGTTTGTGCAGCCGACGGAGGAAGGGCGCGACGACCAGGGGGGCGATCTGAATTCGCGCGGCTACATTCTGGGGCGGGGGCGCGCGCTGGGGACGTTGGGGCGCGACGGCGCATACACAGTCAGCGTCACGAACATCTACCGTCAAACGCGCGACCACGATTCGTTCACGACGCGCGGCGGCGGGCTGGAGGGCGGCGACAGCCCGGACGTGCGGAACGGCATCGACGAGGCCTATGCGACCGTGCTCGGCAGTCACGGCATCCGCGTTTCGGGCGGCTTGATCCGCCGCAACTGGGGGCCGGGCTACCGGGGCGACGGGCTGGTCTCGGACAACGCCCCCGCGAAGCCGTCGCTGGAACTGGAAGTGCCGCTGTATCTGGGCCGCAAGCTCGGCACCTACACGTTCCGGCAGTACGAGGCGATCTATTCCAACGCGGGCCGGACGATCAACCAGGGCGGGCGACGCCTAGAACACCCCATCGGGGACCGCGTTTCGCTCGATCTGGAAGAAGGCTACAACGCCAACCAGTTCAAGAACCCGTCCGTGCTGTTTATCCCGTACTATGCGTACCAGTCCAACGCCTACGGACACAACACGGAGCCGCGCTTCTTCAACTATCTGGCGAACATCGGGCTGACCGTCCTGCCGTTCGGGCCGCAGACGGACGCCCGCCTGTAC
>CAXUCQ010000052.1:8856-11625 GCA_964249295.1 uncultured Armatimonadales bacterium
CTGGGCGCGGGCAGTCTGGGCGAGGGCAACAGCGTGCCGCGCAAGGTCGCGTATCAGGTGGGGTACGCGCAGGCGTTCCCGCGCAGCGGCACGGACGCCGTGGTCGAGTACGCCCACGCGGACCGGGCGACGTACACGGACCAGTTTGCCGAGCTGGCCTGGTTCACCGACGGTCTGCCCAATGCCCTGCCGGTCGGGCCGGACGGCAACGAGGTCTTCGCGCGCGTCGGGCAGCGGCTGTCGCCCAAACTCAGCTCGTTTGTTTCCTTCCGGGACCGCCGCCGCGTGCAGGACAACTTCCCCGCGCCGACGGACCGGGCGCTCGACCTGGGATTGGACTACCACTTGGGCGCGTCGCGCTCGGTCGGGCTGCAATACTCGGACTACCGCGAGGACCCGTTCACCGGAACTGTGCCGCCGAACCCCTACGGCGCGACGGAGCTGCCCGGCAGTTTCGGCGGGGCCGACGCCGGGCAGCGCCTGCGCCGTCACATCCTCGGTGTGAGTTTTTTGCAGGCGTTCTGAATACAGGAGACCTCTCGCATAAGCCCCCGGACTGAAGACTGTCCCCTACTCCTGAGTCCGCGCAGGCGGACCTCCCCATTCGTTCCGCGATAGCCCCGGACTTCAGTCCGAGGGCTTATGCGAGAGGTCTAGTAAAGGCCGGGGCATTCCTGCCCCGGCCTTTTTCGCGTTCGGAGTCAGACATTGGCGAACTGGCGGGCGTATTTGCCGACCAGGGGAATCTCGTACCACTCGCCCCGGTTGGCGGCGAGGGCGGCGATGATGCTGAACACGAGGCTCAGGATGCCCACGGCGGGCAGCACCAGGAAGCCGATCAGCACGACCGTCAGCATCCCGCCGATGAAGTAGCCGATCAGGATCGCGATGTGGAAGATCATGGCCTGCATGGCGTGATAGGCGACGAATCTGGACTGGTCTTTCTTGACGAAATACAGCACCAGGGGGACGATAAAGGAGACGAAGATGCCGCCGAGATAGGCGATCAGGGCCAGTGTCTTGTCTTCCTGGGTGATTTCCAGCGCGCCGGCGCCGTAGGAAGCCGGGGGCGGGATGTCGTTGCCAGTGGGTGGTATGCTCACAAAGAACCTCCTCTGTCAAGGTGAAATGGGGATGCTGACTTGCCGAGAGATAGGACTTGCCTGCGAGAGTGTTGTCAAAAACTGTGTTTCAGGACGCCAGGCCCGTCTCAGGAGGGCCGGCTGGGGAACTGGCCGCTTTCCACCTCCTCCCGGAACGCGCGCAAGGCGCGCAGGATGTCGTCGCCGATGTGTGCGTACTCCTTGACGTGCCGGAGCGGGACGTAGTCGCCGCCGCGCAGGCCGAGCAGGTCGTTGATGACCAGCACCTGACCGTCACAGTCCGGCCCGGCCCCGATGCCGATGGTCGGGATGGACAGCGACGCCGTGATCTGCGCCGCCAGCGTGGGCGGCACCAGCTCCAGGACGACGGCGAACGCGCCCGCGTCCTGCACGGCCTGGGCGTCGTCCAGCAGTTTCTGCGCGCCCGCTTTGTCCCTGCCCTGGACGCGCGCCCCGATCTGGTGGACGCTCTGCGGCGTGAAGCCCAGGTGCGCCATGACGGGGATGCCGGCGTCGACAATGCGCCGGATGGTCGGCGCGACCGCCGCGCCGCCTTCCAGCTTCACGGACTCCGCACCGCCGTCCTGCAGCAGACGCCCGGCGTTGCGGACCGCCTCGTCCGCGTTCACCTGGTACGAGAGGAACGGCATGTCCGCCAGCAGCAGCGCCCGGCTGGTGCCGCGCCGGACGGCCCGGAGGTGGTGCAGCATGATCTCCATCGTCACCGGCAGAGTCGACTCGAAACCGAGTTCGTTGTCGCCGACCGAGTCGCCGACAAACACGATGTCCACGCCGGACGCATCGACGAGCCGCGCGAACGGGTGGTCGTAGGCGGTGACCATGACGATCTTTTCGCCGCGCCGCTTTTTCTGCGCCATGTCCGAGATGCCGACTTTTTTCGCCCGCTCCACGCTCATGGGGCCGATTATGGGAGCAAAATGCGGGTTTGTCAATGCCATTCGTCACAGGTGTTGTGAAGGAACCTGCCAGAACCCACCCCCGCCGAGGACGGCGACCCCTCCCGAGACGGGAAGGGTGGGGCGGCGCGTAACACAGCGGCTTTGCTAACGCCCCCGCCCATCGAGTCTGCACAGCCAGGTCCTCCCGAAACGGGAGGACCCCTGCGAAGCAAGGAGGTGGGTTCCTACGGTGAATTGACATCCCCGGCTAGGCGGGGCTACAATAGGCGCATGACTGAGGGACGCGGACTCCAGATCGCCATCGACGGGCCGGCGGGGGCCGGGAAGAGCACCGTCGCGCGCCGGGTGGCGCAGGCGCTGGGTTATGTTTATGTGGATACGGGCGCGATGTACCGCGCCCTGGCGTGGGCCGTGCTGGACCGGGGCCTTTCCCCGGAGGATGCGGAGGCGGTCTGCGGGTGCGCGGAGACGGTCAGGATTCATCTGGAATCCGGCCCGGCGGGGCCGCGCGTCTTTGTCGACGCGCGGGAGGTTTCGGACGCGATCCGCACCCCGGAGATCAGCAACCTGACGTCGCCGCTGTCCGCGCTGCCCTGTGTCCGGCAGCGGATGGTGGCCCTGCAGCGGGAGATGGGCGCGCGCGGCGCGGTCGTGATGGAGGGCCGGGACATCGGCACCGTGGTGCTGCCACAGGCTGGGGTCAAGGTCTTCCTGACGGCGTCGCTGGAGGAGCGCGCCCGGCGGCG